>JAPLZR010000094.1 GCA_026394935.1 Candidatus Woesearchaeota archaeon | reverse complement strand
ATATCAACCTATGAACATCTGCCCCTGGATTGTTAATATTATGTAAAAGAACACCATCAACAGCCCAAAAAATCCAGCACAGAAGCAACAACAGCAGATAAGAACAAACCATTCCGGCAATGAATAATTTATATGAATTCTTCTTGTATGCCCAATAATAGAAAGACGAAGCCGAAATCAGCAACACCATACTGATAACTGCAAAAACACTCATAAAACGCATATCAGAGTTTATTCCGGCAAGAACAATACTCTCCTTCATCTCCAAAGACATATTTTTGATTTTATCCTGATCCTCTAAAGAAAACTTCGTTGAATCCAAAGGCGCAGGATGAAAATTCAAGCCAAAAAACGTTTTTAGGCTTGGCGCATATATCGGGTCGAGTCCGTACTTCTCAGCAGTACGCACATGAGCATACTCGTGCTGCATAGTCGTAAAACCTCCTAAAAGCCTTAAGAGAATGCAAAATAGGACAAACGATAATACACCAATCAATTTCCAATTCAAACTTTGTTTGCGTTTAGCCATTTACAATACTCACACTCTTCGGGTGCCTTTGGCACATCAAAAGGGACATTCCGTTAGTTAGCCGCAGGAGGTGGAGTGTTAACTCTTCGCTCACACACCTTCCTTTTGAACTTCAAACTTGCGATTCTTTGGACAGATTACGCTCCCATTCTTCCAAAAAGCCATTAACACTAACAGGCACTATCATACATTGATTCTTCACATATGCCTTTTCGCATTTTTCACAGCATAGCTACTTCTGTTTCCTCATACGTTCTACGCCAAAGAACGTTTTTACTTCCCTGGCAAACATTTTGAAGATAGCAGTATCTTTTATGCTGGTTCCAGACCTATAAGCTCTAAACATACTTTGATAATACCACTTGATCTTTTCAGGCGAGGCATTAAACTTGTCCCAGAGTGTTTTCCCATCAACAAAGTCGTCATTAATCATATCTCTCAGATTGGAAAGCTTATCTGCGCAGCTGAGTAATTTGACTTCCCGATTTGCTTTTTTGATAAATTTAATAGTGTGAGTTTTCCTTTTTTTCCAGCTTTTTCTTTTCTCGCTTTCCGACTCCCCTTTATGCTCTTTGGGCTCTGAAACTGATTTCACCAAAATCATTACTTTTTTTCCAAATTCGTTTTCAATTTCCTTAAGCGAAGTCTCAGTATCTTCAAAAACATCGTGCAGTAAACCTGCCACTATCAAATCATCCGATACTTCAGAATTAGCCCTTTCTTTAAGCAGAGCAGAAGCAACATCAATCGGGTGAACTATATAAGGAATCTTCGATCCTTTTCTTTTGCAGTTAATATGCTTTTCATATGCATAAAGGAGTGCTTTTCGTATTATTTGGCTCATTTTAATCAACCATCGCCATTTTAATCATATTCATAACCTTTATATTGAAAGAATATTTAATTCAACAGTTATTAATGCTTTCTTTTTCGTTCCGTACGCCCCTTTCCGTTCGTTTCGTATTATTCGTAGCGAGAACTCAATTGTATTTAACGTATGCGATTTAGAGAAGTTTTTACGAAG
>JAPLZR010000053.1 GCA_026394935.1 Candidatus Woesearchaeota archaeon | reverse complement strand
TGTTGTTATTGTTCTTGTTGCGTATTATTATTTCAGGAGTCCTATTTTTGTTAGAAAGAGCGCGCGTGTTGCTCGTTCCAGCGAGGAAAGCATCAGCGAGCTGAAGGTTATTATTGAGCTGATTAATCGCGGCAGCAAGGTTGCGCATCACGTTCGTGTTATGGACTTGGCTCCTCGTCTTGCTGATGTTGTTTCCGAGAGCAAGGAGACGATTCTTGCTCCGTCAAAGATTGTTCCTAACGAGCAGAGGGGTACTTTGTTGAGGTGGGATATTGATATGATGGAGCCGAAGG
Organism: Candidatus Woesearchaeota archaeon; assembly: GCA_026394935.1. GTDB lineage: Archaea > Nanobdellota > Nanobdellia > Woesearchaeales > ARS49 > CABMGU01. The sequence continues at coordinate 3,923 of JAPLZR010000053.1, read as the reverse complement.
AGCATCGTGTTTTGATGTACAAACTGCATACAAGGCTCGGCGTTCTTGGCGGTCTGAGTTTGCCTGTTACTGTTGTGAAGTTTGCTGTTGAAGGCAGGGAAAAAGAGTCTGTTTCCAACAAGCCTGAGATCGTGTTTAAAGGTTAAATTTAAAAACTGAATCTTCTGTCTTCCTATTATTCCCCGCGTAGCTCAATGGCAGAGCATTCGGCTGTAGAGCAGTCGCCCACGGACGGAGTATGCACTCAGGATGAATGTGGGTCAGCCAGCATTGAGCCCGAAAGGTCGCTGGTTCAAATCCGGCCGCGGGGATCACGCAGGGGCGCAAGCCCCTGCATTTCTTTCTTTACGCGTAGGTCGCGGGGACTTTTTTTCTTTTAATATTGACGAAAAGCTTAAATATAACCTAAATTAAGGTTATTATAACCATAATATAGGTTATGCTAATGGGTTTATTGAATGTGTTAAGGAAAAGTGAAAACGTGCGTAGGTTATTTGGCAAGAGAGAACTTATAATAATTGAAAAACAGTTATTAGGAGTTTCTTTGACGCAGTCTGAGAAGAATAGGCTTTCAAGAGACATTAGGAAGAAGTTTAAGGCGATTCGCGAGTTAATTCTATCTGAAGAAGAATTTGAATTGAAAAAAGGGGCTGAAATTAAAAGGTTAATAGAAGACGCTAAAGATGTCATATTGGAAAGCAAGTATTTTCCGAGGGTTAAAAAAATCATTCTTTTTGGCTCTGTTGTTGCCAACAAGCTGACATTGAGTTCTGATATTGACATCGCTGCAGAGTTCTCTCAGATTACGAAAAAAGAGGCAACGCGGTTTAGGATTGAAATCGCAGGAAGGGTGAGCGATAAAATTGATGTTCAGGTTTATAACATTTTGCCTGAAAAGCTGAAAAAGGAAATTGACAAAGAAGGAAAGAGGATATATGAGCGCCAGAATCAAGGATAAAATTGAGGAAATTGAACAATATGTTGATGAGTTGGACGAGATAATTCCTGAAGACTTTTCTGAATATGTGGAGGATAGAAAAGCCAAGGCGGCTTGTGAGCGTTATTTTGAAAAAATCATTGAAGCAGTTGTCGATTTGGCATTTTTAGTAATAAAATTGTCTGGATTGAAGATTCCTGAGGATGATAAAGGGGCATTCGAAATTCTTGCTAACGCAAAAAGAATATCGGAAGAATTGGCTGCAAAACTAAGAGATGCTAAGGGAATGCGAAATATAATTGCGCACGAGTATGGAAGCATTGATGATGAATTAGTTTTTGAGTCCATCAAAAATGAGCTGACAAAAGATGTTGGAGAATTTGTTAAAAGTATCAGCGATGGCGAGAAGTGAAGGTTATTAAGAAACTGATGCAGATTCAAACATCGAGAATCCACTAGTATTATGACTGGTGGTTTGCTCTGCGCAAACCACGATTGGGTGGAATTCCGAGCATCGGAAAGCAGAGCTTTCCGAGTGTGCTCGGAAATGCACGGCATTTCCGACATGTGCTCGAGCCCAAGAAACGCTTTGCTTTTCTGGGCCCAATAAAAGGTCATCGCATTTTTCTTGGGAACCACCGTGTCCGTCATGCCACTGGTCTTGAGCGAGTGATGACTGATGTTTCTTGACATCAAGCGTAAGAATTCTGAAACTCTGTATCAAAAAAACCATCAAACAAACTTCTATACCGGACATACGCAGAAGATGCGGAATTTTCAAATACGAGCCTCACCAATTCCCGCGCTTTTGGAATCTGCTGTTCCTCGGAGAATGTATGAATGACTGCATTCCACAACCCAAAGTAAAATTCAGACTGTACTCCATTTTTTGCTTTTGTTAAATCAATGCGGACAGGTTTGCCAGCGCGAAGGGCAGCAGTTACCCTGCCATCAATCGTTTGATAGTCCCTGCCCCCGACAAAGGGCTTATCAAGGACAATCTGTTCTGTTTCCCCAACAACTGTTGCCATAGCCATATTGATGTTTTTAAAGTATTTTAACCTTTTGTTTATTTGACGGTCAAACCTATAACGGTGACATCATCAGTCTCCTGATGTGGCATTCCTAAAGCATATTTCATGATCCCTGTAACTATTGATGAAATTGATTGGCCTGAAACAATTATATCATCAACTTTTGATGCATCATAACCAATTCTCTCATAAACTCCGTCACTAAATGAGACAACCAAGTCTCCCGAACTTAGATTCCTTTCCTCTGTTTTGTATTTCACATTAAGTTTCTGCATCTGCTCGGGAGTAATTGCACCCAAAACCGGCCCTTTCCCAAATATTCTTGTCAGAGATGCCTTTCCCGGTTCGTACAAGAATGTTCGTCCATCGCCAATATCGGTAAACTGAATTCGCTTATCGTCCAAAACCGACATAAACAAAGTTGAAAAATTTCCTCGGGGAACAAGCCGGACAAGCCGCTCGTTGATGTAGTATGCAAAATCGCCAGGCAACAAAATTCTTTGCTGAATGCATTCTTCGATATATTTACAAGCGGCAAAAACAATCACGGCTGCTTTGACTCCGTGGCCTGAGCCGTCCATTCTTCCCAGTACATAGTTTCTTGAATCAAGAGCATAAAAAAAGTGCATATCGCCTGACAAATAAAAACTGGAACCATCTGACCTTATGGCGGGCACTGTTCTTGCTTCGTAAGCGATGTTTGAATCGTTGAAGCTCATCGAGGCTAATTTTTCAGGAAGCTTTTCTTCGATCAGCTGTCTTATGACGTAATCAAGAACTTCATTTCTTTGCTGTTCGTGCAACGCATCATGAGGAAGGTCAAAAAGAGCATCCAGTTCTTTTCTTAATGAAAGCCGAGCCTCAATGCTGCCAGTTCTAGCTTCGGTCACAAATTCCTGCACTTTCTTATCCAGCGCGTCGGCATCCATAGTTCTACATAAGCAATTCAACTATATAAACCTTTTCACTTTAACCACTACTAAGTAACAAACTATGAAATATTTATAATTTATGCGGATTTGAACCGCTGGTTCATCGCGCGTAACGAAGTTCCGCGGGAATCGCGAAGACAATGGTTTTCGAGAACTCGGAGAAGCCCTGCTTCTCGGAGTCTCGGAAACGCGGAGTATCAATATATGCAACTTTAGCGCGTTGTCCGAGTAATCCGGCCGCGGGGATCACGCAGGGGCGCAAGCCCCTGCATTTTTCTTTTTAGAATCTACCACCAGTCTGAATATGTGCATATATATTTGACGTTTTCTAGACGGTCGGTTGGAAGGTTTAGTTCTTGTCTTAAAATATATATTTCGTGGAATAGGCTGCACTCATTTAGGCTATAATAGTCTTGTGTGCCGTAAGATGGTTTTTCAGTTACTTTCTTTAGTGTTTCTTTTGGAATTGTTATTTTTACGCCTTGTCCTGTTATGCTGGAGTCGTATGCTGTGAATGCCATGATTCCAAGGCCTATTATTGCTATTAAGATGAATGCGAAGAAGGTTGTTTTCATTTTATCACCTCATTTTGTATGAATGTTCCTTTCTGGTTATATAAATATTTTTAAATAAGTTCTTCTTAGAGAATGATGTGGCGCTTAATTACATTATTATTCCATTGATTGCAGTTATTGTTGCTGTTGTAGGAGGTTATCTGACTTCAGGCGATATGGCTTGGTATAAGACCTTGAAACTTCCTTCTGTTGCTCCTCCTGGCTGGTTTATCGGCTTGGTCTGGAATGTTATTTTCATTTTGACTACGATTTCTGTTTTGATTGTCTGGAATACAATGCAGAAAAGTGATAATTTTAGTATTATTATTGGCTTGTTCGTGGTTAATGCTTTGTTGAATGTTTTTTGGAGTTTTCTTTTCTTTAATCAGCATTTGATTAATGCTGCGATGGTTGAAGCCGGCTTGCTTGGTTTCAGCGTTGTTGCTTTGATTGTTTTGATTTGGCC
>JAPLZR010000092.1 GCA_026394935.1 Candidatus Woesearchaeota archaeon | reverse complement strand
ACAAAGCGGTTGTTGGTCCTAAGGAAAAAGAGGTTTTGAAGGAGATTGAAAATGAACGTTAAGAAAATACGAGAGGATTTTCCTGTTTTGCAGAAGAAGGTTATTTACCTGGATAATGCCTGTATGGCCTTAAAGCCCAAGCAAGTCATCCACGCTTTGAATTCTTATTACAATGATTTTCCTGCTTGCGGCGAGAGAAGTGAGCACCAGCTGGGAAGGAAGGTCACAGAGGCTGTTGATAACGCTCGTAAATCTGTTGCGAAATTCATTAACGCTGTGCCTGAAGAGATTATTTTCACCAAGAACACCACTGAAGCGATTAATCTTGTTGCGCACAGTCTTGATTTGAAGAAGGATGATATCGTCTTGACGACTGATAAGGAGCATAACAGCAATCTTTTGCCTTGGAGGAAATTCAATCATCAGTTTGTGAAATCAAAAGCTGATAACACTTTTGACCTTGATGCTTTTGAGAAGAAAGTAAAAAGCGCAAAGCTTGTTGCTATGGGTCATACTTCTAATTTGGACGGTGTTTCTATTCCTGCGAAAGAAATCATTGAGATTGCCCACAAGCATGGTGCTCTTGTGCTTTTGGACGGTGCTCAGTCTGTTCCTCATAAGGAGATTGATGTTAGAAAGCTTGATGTTGATTTTCTTGCGTTTTCCGGTCATAAGATGTGCGGTCCTACAGGCACTGGTGTTCTGTACGGCAAACTTGGTTTGTTGGAGAAGATGAAGCCTTTTATTGTCGGTGGCGGTACTGTGAAGAACAGCTGGTACGACAAGCAGGAGTGGGAGGACGTTCCTCATAAATTCGAAGCGGGCTTGCAGGATTATGCCGGCATTATCGGTCTTGGTGAGGCTTGCAGGTATCTGCAAAGCATCGGCATGAAGAATATTGAAAAGCACGAGCTGGAATTAAACAAAAAAATGACTGACGCTCTTGCAACTGAAGTGAAATTGATCGGTCCTCGCGATCCTGCTTTGCGCAGCGGCATTTTTTCTTTCAACATTGAGGGGATGGATATGCACGAGATTGCAGGCATTCTGGATAATTCTGCCAACATCGCTGTCAGGGCGGGTAATCATTGTGTTCACAGCTGGTTTAACGCTCATAATCTGAAAGGCAGCGTTCGCGCTTCTGTTTATTTCTACAATACGTTGGAGGAAGTTGAAAAGTTTGTTGATGAAGTGAAAAAGATTTTGAAGTTTTTGAAATAATTTTTGCATAAATTTAAATATAAAACTTTATTATTTCACGTTCATGGATAAAAAGAGGTTTTTGTTTGTTTCAGAGGAAGCTTTGGTCGGCGATCTTGCCTGGCAGGTGAAGAAGGAAGGTCACGATGTGAAATATTTTATCGACGAGAAAGCCAGTAAGGACATCTGTGACGGTTTTGTTGAGAAGTGTGATGACTGGAAGGCTTTGAAGGACTGGGCTGACGTGATTGTTTTTGATGATGTTTATTTTGGCGAGGAGGCTGACAAGCTGAGGAAGCAGGGCAAGGCGGTTGTTGGCGGTTCTGTTTATACTGACAGGCTTGAAGAGGATAGGGAGTTTGGTCAGGAAGAGCTGAAAAAAGTGGGCGTTAATGTTTTGCCTCACTGGGATTTCACTGATTTTGATGAGGCTATCAAGTTTATCCAGAAAACTCCTGGAAGGTACGTTCTCAAGCCGACTTCTAAGGGCGGCGAGAAAGAATTGCTGTTTGTCGGTCAGGAGGATGACGGCAAGGATGTCGTTCAATTGCTTGAGCATTACAAGAAAGC
>JAPLZR010000089.1 GCA_026394935.1 Candidatus Woesearchaeota archaeon | reverse complement strand
CGCTACTACATTTATTTGTCTTAGTATGTCAGGTCCTGGTGTTTGTCCGAATATTGTTACTTTTCCTTCATCCGGTGTTATCAGGTTGAGTATTACATTGAGGAGTGTTGTTTTTCCTGCTCCGTTTGGTCCTAGTAAGCCGAATATTTCTCCTTTTTTTACTTCAAGGCTGACGTTTGAGAGTGCTTTTATCTCTAGTCCGCTTGTTTTGAATGTTTTGCTCACGTTAGAAACTGTGATCGGGTTCATTTTTGTGTGGAATTTGTGGTGGTTTAAATTGTTATTGTGCTTCTCAACTTATTAAACGCAATATTTAAATACCTTCTTCCCAATTTTTATTGTGAAAAGAGGTGTGGATTGATGAATAGGTCTAAAGCTTTTATTCTCTGGTTTAATGAGTTGGGTATTGAGGATATTTCTTTTGTTGGCGGCAAGAATGCTTCTCTTGGTGAGATGTACCGTACTCTTGCCAAGAAAGGTGTTCGTGTTCCTAATGGTTTTGCCGTTACTGCTGCTGCTTATCAGTATGTTCTTGAGAAGTCTGGTGCTTTGAATTCTTTGAAGTCTGCTTTGCGTGGTTTGAATGTTAAGAACGTTCGTGCTTTGGCTGATGCTGGCAGGAAAGCAAGGGATATCATTATGCATTGTGAATTTCCTCCTGAATTGAAGGCAGAGATTGTTCAGGCTTACCATAAATTGTCAAAAGAGTACCGTTCAGAAAACACGGATGTTGCAGTTCGTTCTTCTGCTACTGCTGAGGACCTGCCTGAAGCAAGTTTTGCTGGTCAGCAGGAGACTTTCCTTAATATTCGCGGTCCTCACGAGTTGATGGATGCTTGTAAGCGTTGTCTTGCTTCTTTGTTTACCAATCGTGCGATTGCTTACAGGGCTGAGCACAAGTTTGACCATTTTAAGGTTTACTTGTCTATTGGTGTTCAGAAGATGGTTCGTTCTGATATGGCGTGTGCTGGTGTTATTTTCACGCTTGATACAGAGACCGGCTTCCCTGACGTTGTCTTTATTACCGGCAGTTATGGTCTTGGCGAGAGCGTTGTTCAGGGTGCTGTTAATCCTGATGAGTTTTATGTTTTCAAGCCGACTTTTAAGAAGGGCTTTGCGCCTTTGATTGACAAGCGTTTGGGTGAGAAGGCTACTAAAATAATTTACACTGATGAGGGTACTCGTCCCGTAAAGAAAATTGATACTCCGATGGAAGATAGGAAGAAGTTTTGTTTGTCTGATGAGGAGGTTCTTACTCTTGCAGAATGGGCTATGACTATTGAGGATCATTACAGCATTAAGAAGGGCAGATGGTGTCCTATGGATATTGAGTGGGCTAAGGATGGTCAGACTCATGATTTGTTTATTGTTCAGGCTCGTCCTGAGACTGTTCAGTCCCAGAAAAACCGCAACATTATCGAAGAGTACAAGTTGTTGCAGAAGGGCAAAGTTTTGGCAATGGGCAAGTCTGTTGGCAATAAGATTGCGCAGGGTCCTGCTCACGTTATTCGTGATGTTAAGGAGATTTTTGATTTCAGGCCTGGAGAAGTTCTTATTACAGAGATGACTGATCCTGACTGGGTTCCTATTATGCGTATTGCTTCTGCTATTGTTACAAATCGCGGCGGAAGGACTTCTCATGCTGCGATTGTCAGTCGTGAATTAGGTCTTCCTTGTATTGTTGGCACTAATAATGCAACGCATACAGTCAAATCCGGCCAGAAGGTCACTGTCAGCTGTGCAGAGGGTGAGCATGGTGTTGTTTTTGAGGGCTTTTTGAAGTTTAAGGTTGATAGGATTGATATTCAGAAGACGCCTCGTCCTCGTACTAGGGTGATGATGAATATTGGTGATCCTGATGCGGCTTTTGATTTGAGTTTCTTGCCTAATGATGGTGTTGGTCTTGCTCGTGAGGAGTTTATTGTTAACGAGTACATTAAGATTCATCCTATGGCTTTGATTAATTTTGATAAAGTGCTTGATGAGGAAACTAAAAAGAAGATTGAAGACCTCACATCCGGTTACAAGGATAAAAAGCGGTTTTTTGTTGACAAGCTTGCCATGGGTGTTGGTATGATTGCTGCTGCTTTCTACCCGAAGGATGTCATTTTGCGTTTCAGCGACTTTAAGACAAATGAATACGTTAATTTGATTGGCGGAAAGTATTTTGAGCCTCACGAGGAAAACCCTATGATTGGCTGGCGTGGTGCTTCAAGGTATTACAAGCCTGGCTATAAGGCTGGTTTTGCTTTGGAGTGCAGTGCTATAAAGAAAGTTCGTGAGGAGTTTGGTTTGACTAACTTGAAGGTTATGGTTCCTGTTTGCAGGACTCCTGAAGAGGGTAGGAAAGTTCTTGCTGTTATGAAGGAAAATGGTCTTCAGCAGGGTAAAAACGATCTTCAGGTCTATGTTATGTGCGAGATTCCCAGCAATGTTATTCTTGCAGAGGACTTTTGTGATATCTTTGATGGTTTCAGCATTGGTAGTAATGATTTGACTCAGATGACTTTGGGTGTTGACCGTGATTCTGAGCTTGTTGCTGATATTTTTGATGAGCGCAATGATGCTGTTAAGAAGATGATTCAGCACGTAATCATGGTTGCTAAACAGCGCAGGAAGAAGATAGGTATTTGCGGTGATGCCCCGTCTACTTATCCTGAGTTTGCTGAATTTTTGGTGGACTGCGGTATTGACAGCATTAGTTTGAGTCCTGATGCGATTGTTAAGACTAGGATGGTTATTGCTGAGCATGAGAAAAAGAAGAGAAGATGAAAGAGCTTGCTAAGTTGTTTGAGGAAGAGGAGAAGATTGAGAAGTCTGTTCGCGAGATTTCTAAGGGCGTTCTTGATTTGAGTGATTATTCTCTTGCAAGAAGTCCTATTGAGCTTGCTGAGGCAGAGGTTCTTGGCAAGCGTATTCGTCGTGCGTGTGATGTGATTTGTGATGAGGTTCATCGTGCAAGGCAGAAGCTTGGTGCTTTGATGACGCATACGACCAAAGTCAATTTCAAGAAGTCCGAACGCCCGTTGCACGAGATGGAGAATGAGCTTTCTTTGATTCACGGTGATTTGGAGGCTATCGGCAGTATTGCCGAGGAGTTTTACCAGGCAGAAAACAGAACTGCTTCGTTTGAAAATATTAACAGTCATTACTCTGAACTCATTCAGCATGTGATGTCCTTGATGGTGTCAGAAGCTAATCTTAAGGAAATTTCTTAAAGTTGGGTAGTAACAAACATTTATAAGGCAAAAGGTTGAATTATTTTCTATATGTCGGAAAACCTTTGCGCGGAAACCATTGGATTGATTTTATTGAGGCACAGGTTTTCTGATCATGCTCAAGAACAACCATATAATTTTGTAACAGGTGGTTCTTGACATGGCAAGTAGAGGACGTCCTGTTAAGTCTGAAATTCGTCAGAATGTTATTGAAATTCTGAACGTAATAGGTTCTGATTATGGTTATAAGATTCATAAATATTACAACGAGCTCTTCCCGTCGTGTACAAGGGAGAACATTTACTATAATTTGCGAAAGGGTGTTAAGCTCGGTGAATTCGAGCTTGCAGAAGTGAAGCAGGAGAAGGGTGCTTACAGCTGGGGTACTGTTGTTGAGAAGAAGTATTACAGGCTCGGTCCTAAGGCTGTTCCTAGAAACGATCCCAAGGTCAAGGATTTCTTTGATAAGTTGAAACCTAGGAAGAGCTAAGGTATTTTCTTAAAAATTCTAATTGTTCTTGTTCATTTGTGCCTTGGCCCCATGGAAAGACGTCTGTGAATCCGTTTCTTTTATCGCTCTCAATATATTCTTTGTACTTCTCCCAGTCTGATGCTGTAAATGCGATGATGGGTCCTTTATAGCCTCTTCCGCGGTATATAGGCAATAAATCTTCTCCGTAGCAGTCTCCAAGGTTGCGGTCTTGGAATATTGCGGCAAATACGCTCAAGTCGGGTGTTTGTGCAAGAAATTGCATTACAGTTTCTTTGTCTGGAAAATATCCTCTGATTTGTCTTGGTATTATTGGTGTGGCGACTTCAATTTGTCCTATTTTTTGGATTAGGCTGACTAAGGTATCGACTTTGTTTTTTTGGTCATCTACTATCAGTATCTTTGTCATCATCAATGCTCTGCAATATCAGCAAGTCCTGCGTCGTAAGCTTTCCTCCTTTTCTGAATTTCTCCTGAGCTTCTTGTTGCAGTTCTGATAGTTTCTTTTTCTTTTGTTCTGTCGTTCTTAGTTTTTCTTCTTTAACTTCTTCGCCTATTTTCAGTTTTAACTCGGAATATTGTTTTATTTTCTCGTCTAATGGAGGGCATTTCTCGTCGATTTCTTTCTTCTTTGTTTCTATTTGTTGGTTCATTTCGTCTTCTTGTTTTTTCCACTCGTCGACTTTTTTGCTTATTTCCATTAGTTTTTCGTGTTTTTCCTGTGAGATGCTTGCTTTTTCTTGTATTTTGGCGTGGAATTCGTCTGCTTCGTTTTTGAGTTTGTCTATTTCTTTGCTCAGTTCTCTTGCTTCGCCGTATGCTCCTGACAGCGCTTCTGCATCTTTGAGTCTTTTCTTCACTGCATTTATGATTTTCATCAGTTTTTTTTCTTTTTCAAAGCTCAGTCCTTCTGTTTCAATCTTGTATTCCATTCTTTCTATTTCTTGTCTTAGTTTTCCCGGGTTTTCTCTTACTGCTCCTTTTTTGGTTTCAACCTGTTTTTTCTCGCCGTGGATTTTTTTGAACGCGTCAATCTTCTCTGTTATCACGTTTGCCAATTTTGCTCTTTCGTTTTTTGCTATTTTTACTTCTGCAGTCAGGGAGTCTCTTTCCTGTCGTAGTTGTTTTATTTCTCTGATAGAAGTTGCGATTTGTTTGCCAAGGGTTTTTCTGTCCGCGAAAAGTTTTTCTTTTTGCTCGTCTATCTGGTTTAGAGTGCCTTTTAGTTCTTTGATGTCTTTTTGTAGTGCATCAATTTGTACTTTTATCTGCTGTTTCTCTTGCGGTGTAAGCATTCAGGTTCCCCCGGCTATTAAATTTAAACATA
>JAPLZR010000056.1 GCA_026394935.1 Candidatus Woesearchaeota archaeon | reverse complement strand
CAGGAGCATGACCGTAAGGCGCCTTAGAAGGGTTAGCCCACTCATCCCAAATATGATTATTACGCTCCTGAAGCCAAGTCTTGTCGGTAATACCCTTAATAAAAAATTCCAGCTCAGTCGCAATATTCCTGAAAGGCACCTTCTTTGTAGTCAAAAGAGGAAAACCTTCAGACATATCATGCTCAAACATAGCACCAGCAATACTAACAGCATCCACGCCAGTACGATTCTTCTTGACAACACCAGCATCAAGTATGCGCCTGACAATATCGAGATACGCTTTCACTCCTCATTCACCCCACAAAACAGAACATACTGGTGATATTTATGCTTTTATGTAATCAAACGCAACGTTTTTAAAGCCCTGCCTTTCTTGGCTGAACCATGACCTCCACTCCAAAACAGGAGTTTTCGTACGAACTGCGCATTCCGAAGGAACGCGTAGCAGTGCTCATAGGCAAAAAAGGCGAAATCAAACGCACGATAGAGCACGAAACAAAAACAAAAGTCCAAGTCAACAGCGAAGAAGGAATAGTCAGCCTAAACGGCGAAGACGCACTGCTGTTATACATGGCAAGAGAAATAGTCAGAGCAATAGGCAGAGGGTTCAATCCGGACATAGCATTATTACTGTTAAAACAAGACTACGGATTTGAACTAATACCAATACAAGACTACGTCAAAACAGAAAACGACCTTGAAAGACTAAAAGGAAGAGTCATAGGCGAAGGCGGAAAAAGCAGGAAAACAATAGAAGAACTGACACAAACAAATGTCTGCGTCTTCGGCAAAACAGCAGGAATAATAGGACCTGCAGAAAATATCAACACTGCAAGAAGGGCAATCGAAAGCTTACTGGCAGGAAGCCCGCACGCACACGTTTACAGATGGCTTGAAAGACAAAGAACAACAAAAAGAGCAACATGGCAATAGCAGAAGAGCTTGCAAAAAAACAAAAAGACATCTCAGTGGCAGAATTCTTTGAAAGAAACCGACACCTCTTAGGATTTGACAACAAAAGAAAAGCACTATTAACTGTTGTAAAAGAAGCAGTTGACAATTCTCTCGACGCTTGCGAAGAAGCAAAAATGCTGCCCGAAATAAACATACAAATCGTAGAAATGGGAAACGACAGATTCAGAATATCAGTAGAAGACAACGGACCAGGAATAGTCAAAAAACAAATACCAAACATATTCGCAAAATTACTGTATGGAAGCAAATTCCACACAATGAAACAAGCAAGAGGACAACAAGGAATAGGCATATCAGCAGCAGTTTTGTATGCACAACTGACAACAGGAAGACCGGCAAAAATCTGGAGCAGAATAAGCCCGGAACACCCAGCACACTATTACGAACTGCACATAGACACGCAAAAAAATGAGCCGGAAATAGTAAAAGAAGAAGAAACAAACTGGAAAAAAGAACACGGCACGAAAATCGAACTCGACGTAGACGCAACATACCAAAAAGGAGACCAAAGCGTAGATTCATACCTGAAACAAACAGCAATAGCAAACCCGCACGCTACAATCGTTTACACAAACCCGAAAGCAGAACAACTCATATTCCCAAGAGCAACAGACAAACTGCCAAAAGAACCAATAGAAATCAAGCCACACCCATACGGAGTGGAATTAGGCATCATGCTGAAGATGGTCAAAAACACAGAATGCAGAACACTCCAGAGCTTTTTAACACAAGAATTCTCAAGAGTAGGACCGCAGACGGCAAAAGAAATCTGCGACAAAGCAGGACTGTTCACAAACATGAAGCCGGGCGAGCTACAACTGCCACACGTGGAGAAATTAGTAGATGCAATCAAAAACACAAAAATAATCTCACCAAGCACAGACTGCATAGTGCCGATAGGAGAAGACTTACTTGAAAAAGGACTAAGAAAAGAAGTAGCAGCAGAATTCTACACAGCAGTATCAAGAAGCCCGGACGTTTACAAAGGAATACCATTCGTCATAGAAGTCGCCTTGGCATACGGAGGACAACAAACAGCAGACGAACCAATAAGATTACTGAGATTTGCAAACAGAGTACCACTACTATACCAACAAGGCTCCTGCGCAGGAACAAAATCAGTCATACAAACAAACTGGAAACCATACGGACTAAGCCAAAGCCAAGGAGCAATGCCCGCAGGACCATTAACAGTCATAGTATCAATGGTATCAGTATGGCCTCCATTCACTTCTGAAGCAAAAGAAGCCATCGCCCATTATCCTGAAATCATCAAAGAAATGAAACTGGCATTACAGGAAGCAGGAAGAAGACTCGGAAGCTACGTCAACAAGAAAAGAAGAGTATCAGACCAGCAGGAAAGAGTGAACATTTTTGAAAATTACATCCCAGAAGTTGCAGACGCGCTCCACAGACTAACAGGGATAAGCAAAGAAAAAATTGTGGAAAGCATGAAAAGAATGCTGGAAAAGAACAAAGAATACATCGCAGCGCACAAAGAAGCACACCAAGTAGAAGCCAAAGATAAAAAAGAAGGACAGGTAAGACTGGCGGGGTTCGAAGATGAGTAAGCCGAAAGAAGCAATAGAAGAACTAGGAAAAGAACTCGTAAAAGACGTGCTGTCGAACAAACAGCCAAAAATGACAGTGCC
>JAPLZR010000138.1 GCA_026394935.1 Candidatus Woesearchaeota archaeon | reverse complement strand
CGAATGCTGCATTCTAACAGGATAGGACAAGGACTGCCAATAAGCACGATAATAATAGCAGCACTAGGACTAATAGTTCTAATAATAATGGCAGTGATGGTACAGCAAAAAACAACAATATTCAGCAAAGGACTGAAGAATGTGTCAGAAGACACCTGTGCGCCAACAAACGAAATAAAATGGATGGGCACAGAGTGCGAAACAATCTACGCTCCATACACAGACCTAGGACAAGGACAAATCTGCTGCAGAAAAGGCACGGCCAAATAGCAAGACTTTTATACTTATTTCCCAGATTTTCAGTTATGAAAAAGGGGCAAGACACAGACTTCTGGAAGTATCTGACCTATATAATACTTGTACTGGCAATGTTTGCCGTGCTCATATACATACTTAAAACAAAGGTACTGCCATGAACAAAAAAGGATTCGAACTAAAAGACATCATACTTGCATTAGTGTCCTTGGCAGTCTTATTATTTGTAGGAAGCTACTTTTATGAAGCACTAGGGCAAACAGGCGAAAAAACAACATGCAGCTGGAGCGTACTGCTATCAAAAATAGGCTCATTCACAGCAACAGACCTTCCGCCAGAATGCAAAGCCAATGACCTCTACATCACCAAAGAAGGACTTGCAACATACGATGAAATAGCAAAAATCAGAGTAAAAAAATACCACGCAACACCAGGATACGAATCAATAAGCGCAATCTATCCAGAAGCTGATCTAGGATACCAACGCTCAAAAATAGAATTCGACCCAGACCTGCCAGCAGCACTCAAAAGACAAACACTACAATTAGCACCCTGGATGCGCTCAGAAATGTACTACGGAAAAACATACTTTGACTACCTAATGAACGACCAAGAACCAACAGCGTGGGAAAAGGCGCCATCGTACGACTTAAACAAAAGATGGGCAGTAGTATACTGGTACGTAGAACCGGATTACGCAGGACAAGCGGCGGTAGGCTTATTAAAATTTACAGGAACAACGCCATTAGCAGAAGGAGCTACAAAATTACTAAACCTCTTAGGAGCAAATGTTGACATAAAACAACCCCTGACACAAGTTTATCTATCTCCATACGATGACATAACAAGACCAATGGAACAAGGAGGACTGGGATGCGAAAAATTAATTGGGTAACTACCGCAATAAGCATAATAACAGGAAAAAAGGCACAAGAAATACCAGGATGGGCATACATCGTAGGACTCATAGTAGGACTAATAGGACTAGTAGTGCTGATATGGATATCAGTCAAAAGCGGAAAAGCAGGAATACAACAACTAGTAGGACTAAAATGAATAAAAAAGGAATGGCATTAGTACCGTTGATTCTTGGAGCAGTATTCGTAGTGATTTTTATAGGCGTTATGTACTCTTATGTAATACCATTAGTCAAAGAAAAATTCTTTGGAGAAAAAGGACTAATAAAATCAACAACAGAAGAAGAAGCAGGAATAATAACAGGCACAACAAAAAAAGGCGTTGCAACAAAGAAATACAACCTAGAACCAGAACACGACCTAGCATTAAGAGGACTCACATCAGAAATAATAGGGTGCTGGGAATACATGCGAACCGGCAAAATGAACAATTACAGACACGCAAACATGGTCCTGCCCAGACTGCCGACAGGCATAACACAAACAGAACTTGTGAGAGAAGTAAGAAAATATGACGTGGATGCGGCAGACGTCCTAAACGCAAACTGGAAAACACCATACGACAAAGGAAACATACTGACACCAGGAACATACCTGCTATGCTGTGATTACAATTCAGTATTTGACAGCACTATCTTCCTGACAACAGATATGACGTTCAAATGTGAGTAAAATTTAAATAACCGAGAAAGAAGGTGAGACGCATGCAAAAGAAAGGCAGCACTGAACACAGTTCAGCTGGTCTTTTTTCCCCAAACAGGAAAAAAGGCGCAGAAATGGCAATCAACACCATAATAATGGTAATATTGGGTCTCGTAGTATTAGTAATACTGATTCTGGTAATAAGACAACAAGTAACAAAAGGAGCATCAAAATACACCGAAATAGGAGAAGACGTAACAGCAACAGGAGGGTGCTACAGCCTATTTGAAGGAAGATCCTGCGTGAAAGGAACAGGATGCCCGCCTCCACCAGATATGGTAACAGTACCAGGAACCTGGCCAGACTGCCAAGCAAAAGCAGAAAAACAAAAAACGAGCTTTGTCTGCTGCAAAAGCAAATAAGTTTATAAACTTCTTAAACCAAAAATAAAGCTATGAACAAAAGAGGAGACATACCTGCACTAGACTGGTTAGTAGAAAACATACCCAAAATAATAATGTTCGTAGGAGCACTAGCAATACTAATCGGAATGATACTGGCGTTCGTCATGACGCCTCTGACTTCTGGTGAAGACAATTTCAAAAGAGTAAAAAGTGAGTTTGACTCGTTTACAAAAAGAGAATACAAAAATCCGACAAGCGTTGACGTACCATTAACAGCACAATACAACTACAAAATAATACTATACAACCAGAACGAAGCACCAACAGTATGCCAAAAACAACCCTGCCTATGCTTATACGATTATAATGAAAACAAACAAAAATTTGTTGAAACCTGCGCGCCATACACGAAACTAAGAGGGGAATGCACAGGAAACTGCAAAACACCCTGCGTGCCAAAAACAAGCCAAGTTGACGTAATAGTAGGCCAAAAATTCACGATCAAACTCTCCCGAACCTGCGGAGAATTCGAAATCTCATGAACAAAAAAGCAAACATAATGGAAATAGTTCTATCCCCGCCGTTCATGACAGTACTTGCACTAGGCCTAGTAGGACTCACAATATTCAACGCGATAGTTGAAGTTGGAACGAACAAAGCATACGATGAAAAAATCTTTTCAGCAAGAAACGCAATGACAAGAGACGCACTGCAAGCCATTTCAAAAGACACAAACGCAATAATAGAAATAAAAATACCGGAAGGAATGGGACTGGAAATAGGACAACACCAAGCCAGAGCAGCATTCGGAGCAGCAGGACACACATTCTACTACACAAAAAGCCCGGATTATCTGCTATTGGATGCGGAATTCGATCCCAAAAAAAACAACAGCCCATTGGCACATTACAAAATAGGAAACACAATAGGAACACAAAGCGGATTCAAACCAAACCTGATAATACCATACTGTGAACAAAAAACAAAACCAATGAAAATACAATATGAAAAACAAGAAATAAACAACATAGGAAAAATAGCAGTAAAACTAACAAGCGGAGAAATGACAATATACGCAAAAGAAGGAACGGGCGAGCCAGTAGTGAAGATTTACACAAATTCTGAAGACGGACAAAAAATCGCCTGCTACATAATACAAAACATAGCAGAAAAATTCCCAATAAAAGGAGGAGCGCCAATACCAGTAAACACGCAACTAATCCCTGACACTGACAGCAGAAACCTCCAGAGCGACCAAATGCTGGTAGAAATATCACTGCCGATAAACACGCCGGCAGACAAAGCAAAATTTGCAACAGCAATATACGACGGAGTAAAAAAATATGCTGAATAAAAAAGCAGCATTCAGCATATACTGGTTCGCATACCTGCCATTAACACTGGCAGTCGTATTCGCATTATGGTCAATGCCGAGTAGAATGCTGGACGCAGCAGGACAGCCATACTGGACAGACGCAGCAATAACAGAACAAAGAATATACACGACATTTGATGAATATGATCCTGTGATGGGAAGCCAGCAGGGAATACTAACAAAAGATTACGATGACGTATGCTACAACAACACAATAAAATGGTCAATGTCGCAAAAAGCATTCGCATTCAGAACATACATAGACGGCAAAGAATGCTACGGCAACAAAAAATTCTACAGAGACGCAAGACCGCTAGCACCAGTAAAATACGAATTATTCGTATCAAACAAAACATACCAAACAGACAAAGGACCAGCAGTAGTACTGATAGAACAAGTCTGGCCACCAAAATATGAAAAACTCACATAGTTTCGGAAAAAAAGCCGACGTAGAAGCCTTTTTGCTAATCATAGCAGTACCGTTGATAATAATATCAATACTAGCATTCTATTTCTTCGCAGCAGACGAGCTAAGCATAGGACAACAATCACAAACAGAAGCAAATCTTGCCATAATTAAACTGGATGAGGGACTGGCAGGACTAAAAATACCTCCAGACATCAATGCAAAACAAATGAGCACATTACTGGAAGATTTCCTTGCAAAAAACAAATACAAGACAATAATGCCTCCGGGCATGCAACAAGAAATATGCACGGGCGACATCACCTGCAACATAATGGTGAAAAGCCCATACACCCACTACAAAAAAACATACTACAGAGAAATCATAATACCAACAGAAAAAGGCACCAGAACAATAAAAATACAAGGCGAACTGTATGAATAAAAAAGGATACTACGCAATACTATTATGGGCAGTAGTGGCGATAGGAGTATTCATGCTCTATGCATCGCTCACCAGCAGAGTAGCCAGAACAGGAGCTGTTGGAGACGTAGAAATACCATTGCTCAGAATACAAGCAGAAAGAACATTCCTGAATAATTACATCACAAATGCAGCCATGCTATCAATGCCAACGACAATAAAAGCAACAGAAGGAAGCTGCACTTATGCAAACACAAAAGACAGACCAAAAATACTGACAATGCAAATGAATGTCACAGATACAGCAAAACAGGCATTCAACACAAAAATGAACGAATACCTGAAAGCATACGCAGCGAAAACAAAACAAGACATACCGCTGGATAATTACGAATTATACTTCACACAAGGAGAAATAGAAGGAATCGCAATACAACCGGCAATACTACAACTGCACGATTTCACAGGCAAAACAATAGGAACCTGGGCATACAGGCCAAACTTCAAAATAAAATACGACCACAAACTGGAAGAATACCCGCAAATACTGACGGTCCTGGGAGTAATAGCAAAAGAATGCAGCGACACAGAAAAACAAGAAGACTGCATAAAACAAAAAATGCCAACAAGCTGGAGTTTCACAATGAAAGACGACGAGTACACCTTCATAATAAGCCTGGGAAAAACACAGCCATGCTACATACTATATCTGCCGGCAAAAACTACCACTCCCACAATATAAATCTTTAAAAAGGTCAAACATTCTGAGTTGAACGGGGTGAACAATTGATAAGAATACCACTGCCAGACATGCTGGCACGCATAAAAGAGAAAACAGGAATTTCTGAAGCAGACCTAATGGCAAAAATAGAAGCAAAATGCCTATCACTAGCCGGCCTGATATCAAAAGAAGGAGCAGCACACATCATAGCAAACGAACTAGGAGTCAAACTACTAGAAGGCGGAGGAAAAATCAGAGATTTACTCCCAGGAATGAGAAGCGCAGACGTACTAGGCAGAGTAACACAAATCTTTGAAACAAGAGACTTCCAAAGAGCAGACGGAAGCGCAGGAAAAGTAGGAAGCTTCCTAGTAGGAGACGACACAGGAATCATAAGAATAGTGTGCTGGGGAAACCAAGCAGACATCCTGAAACAATTAACACAAGGAACACCACTCAAAATCACAGGCGGAATGGTAAGAGAAAACCAAAGAGGCTACAAAGAAGTGCATTTGAATGAACAAAGCAGACTAATACTAGACCCGCCAGAACAAGTGCCAGGAGTAAAAACAGCACAAAGAAAAACACTAAAAGAACTAACAGAAAGCGAAGAACAAGTAGAAGTGGTGGGAACTGTTGTGCAGGTATTTGACCCAAAATTCTTCGAAGTCTGCCCACAATGCGGAACAAGACTAAAAGAAGTAGAAGGACAATGGGTATGCAACGAACACTCAGCACTAATGCCAGACTATTCATATCTTGTTAACGTATTCTTAGATGACGGAACAGAAAACATACGTGTAGTACTGTTCAGAAACCAAGCAGAACGATTACTAAGCAAAACAAAAGAACAAATGATAGCATACCGCGTGAATCCAGAAACATTCGAACCGTTGAAAACGGAGTTGTTAGGAGAACAGTTCAGATTTGTTGGTCGAGCGAAAAAGAACACTTTCTTTGACAGAATAGAATTCATCGCAAACCAAGTCCACAAGGCAAATATAGAAGAAGAATTAGCGAAGATGAATAAACAATGAGCGATGCTTTTAGC
>JAPLZR010000135.1 GCA_026394935.1 Candidatus Woesearchaeota archaeon | reverse complement strand
AAATGTGCCTCGCAGTAGAAGGAAAAGTACTGGAAGTGAAAAACGGAAAGGCAACAGTAGAGTGCAGACACCAAAAAATTGAAGCAATAGCAAAAGACATCAAAGTCAAAAAAGGAGACAAAGTACTCATTCAGTTCGGCGTTGTGGTAGAGAAACTGAGTTAACAGCTTTTATGACTTTCTCAGTGTACTTCTGAAGATTTTCGTATTGGTGCTGGTTAAGAATATGAACGCACTCACCCCAGTGAACAGCAACCTTATCGCCGATTTTTGGATTGATACCAACACCATACTTCACTGAGCGCTCCTTTTCCTCCAAAACATACCTGTCATCTTTGACATTAAGAACAGGACCGGTTACAATAAGCTCTGGTACAACTTCTTTTACTTCGCCCCAGGAAACCATACAATCCACCATATTCTCAAGAGTCTTTGAAACCTTGCGAGTAACCTGAAACTTGACGAAAAAAACGTGAAACGCGTGATAAGGAAGAGCACCATCAGGAACCAAGCCCTGCAAACCCTTAACCATAAACTCAGGCAAACCACGCTCGCCGAGCTTAGGAAGAAAATCACGATAATCCTTTGCAGTAAAAACATCCAACAGCTCATTGCCAAACAAATAAGCTTCAGCAACCCTATCATCAAAAGGATAAAGACCGTGTTTGCCTGCTATCAACTGCAAATAAGGATACAAACTCTCAAACTTAGCGAGCAATTTCTGGATATCCTTCGGATTTTTCTTGGTAAGAATATAGTTATTCAAAACATGATAAGACTCAGCAGGACCGCACTGCTTCAAAAGATTAGGAGTATTGGCAAACTCGCAACACAACAAAGTACCATTCATAACCAAAACTTTTTTTATCTTCTTTATATATTTTCCCGATACGTTTAAATAACACCAAATTTAACATAAAAGTATGGGAAAAAAGGGGAAACTAAGAATCGGGTGGTTCACATTCGCGTGTTCTGAAGACAGCACAATACTAATGACAGAAATAATGAACGACTGCTGGCAGGAATGGAAGAAAAAAGTCGAATTCGCATACGCAAGAGTACTCCAAACACAAAATGAGCTCAATGATTTAGATGTAGCATTCATAGAAGGAGCAATAACAACAGACAAAGACGCAGAAAGAGCAAAAGAAATACGCAAAAACAGCAAGTATGTCGTAGCAGTAGGAAGCTGCGCAGTAACAGGAATGCCCACTGCGCAAAGAAACCTCTTTGACTCTGAACTAAAAAAAGAAATCAAGCCGTTGCTAATCAAGTTCAAGCACCGAGAAAAAGTACAGCCGGTAAAAGACATCATAAAAGTAGATGACGACGTGCCAGGATGCCCAATGAACGAAAAAATATTTTTGGAAATACTGGACAAGTATCTCAAGCTGTTCAAGGTGAAATAAATGCACACTTTTGACATAACAATCGAGAATTTAAGCAAAATAGAAGGACACACAAACCTAGACGTAAAAGTAAGAAACGGAAAAGTAGAACACGTACAACTCAAAATCAGCGAGAACAAAAGATTCTACACACAGGCAATAAGAGGCAAACCAGCAACAACAGCACCACAACTCATGTGCAGAATATGCGGAACGTGCAGCATTGCGCACCTTCTTTGCTGCATACAGGCAGTTGAGAATGCAATGGGAGTAATGCCCTCTGAGCAGACAATACTACTACGAAAACTAGCAATGTACGGGCTGTACATCAGAGACCACGCACTACACCTTTACATGTTTTCTTTACCAGACATAATGGGAAAAGACAGCATACTCGACTTTGACGAACACGACGAGTACGAAGACAGACTACTGCACTCCTGCTTTGAAGTAAAAGCAGCAGGAAACGCACTAAGCACGCTGGTAGCAGGCAAAGCAATACACCCTCCGTTCCCGGCAGTAGGCGGATTCACAAAAGTTCCCACAAAAGAAGAAACACAGCCGGTCATAAAACAACTAGAACACATACGAGAAGACGTTCTTGAGCTCATAGACATATTCATGCCAGAAAAATTCGATTTCACAAGAGAAACAAACTATGTTTGTTTGACTAGCAAGGACTTCAACTTCTACACAGGAGACCACATCTGCACAAGCAAAAAAGAATGCATATCCTGGCAGAAATTCGGACAGCATTTGGTTCACAAAGTCATACCATACTCATCAGCATCAGGATACGAATACGAAGGAGAAACGTACATGATAGGAGCACTTGCCCGCGTTAACCTGAATGAAGCGTATTTACATCCTAAGACTAGAAAAGACGCAAAAAAAGCACTAGATTTATTCCCATCAAACAACGTATTCCATAATAATTTAGCACAGGCAATAGAAATACTGCACGCCATTGATACAAGCGTTGAAATACTGAAGAAAACAACATTCAAAGAAGAAAAGTTCACAGTAACACCAAAAGCAGGTTCAGGAACAGGAGTAGTAGAAGCACCAAGAGGAACACTATACTATTCAATAGACGTAGACAAGACCGGCAAGATAACACACGCAGACATAGTAGTCCCAACAGGACAGAATCAAATCAACATACAGCAGGACATCAAAGCACTGATTGAAGCAAACCTTTCTTTACCAAAAGACAAGCTACAGTTTGAGATAGAGAAATTAATCAGGGCTTACGACCCGTGCATGAGCTGCGCAGCACACTTTC
>JAPLZR010000087.1 GCA_026394935.1 Candidatus Woesearchaeota archaeon | reverse complement strand
CCAACAAACTTCCAATTCCTTAAATATCTCTTAGTTGACTCTGGTAAAATATCAATATTTTCTTCTTTAAAGAAAGAGAGATAATGTTTTATGCCATCCACAGCATAAAATTCAGGACTTTTGCCATCCTTGGATTGATGTTGTTTTATAGAGTCTTTTTTTTCAAGTACAATTAATAATTTCTTTGCTTCATTGATGTAAAGTAGGTCTGGTTCTCCTCGGTTTCCAGTCTTCCTTTTGCTCGCTTTATCTAATATTGATTGAATGATCTTATTCTGTGTTTTTTTAATTTCCCAAGGGCGTTTATATTTCTTATTCTCCGCTATAAAATTATATAGTAAAATGTCTTTTTTTGCTTCATTTTTTCGTTCAGCACTCACTGCACACACCTCTTTTGAAAGTCAATTGAGAAAACGCATTTTTATATCTTGTGTGGGTGGTTGTCCAGTGTCCAGTGGTTTTTTTCATTTTGTTTCTTTTTTTCTTGGTTTAGCCCAATATGGATTTTTACATTTTGGGCACACTGCTGGTCGTTCTTCTATGTTTCTTGGTATCCATGTGTGACCGCAACGGTAGCATTTGTTGCCTAAGATATAGACTTTGTGACCTGCCTCTTTTTCCATTATTTTTATGATTTCGTCCATTCTGGTATTTAAATATGGTACTTAATATATAAACCTTTTGATAATTTATTTATTGTAAATTACTAAACATATGTTACAAAAGAGAAAGGTTTATATAATCGTCATACTTACCTATTAGTATAATACTGATAAGGTGGGAAAATAAAAAACGGAAACAAATGTCCACAATACCAAAGCGACAGAATAGTAAAGCGAGGCAAAAGAAACATGAACAGAAGTACAATCCAAAGATACCGCACAATGATAGGTTTCAAAAATGCGAAAAGTACTGAAAGAATTAAAGAGTTTTGTTGTATGGTATAATTATGAAAGAACATACCAAGCGATAAACAGAATACCAGCAGAGCAGCATACAAAAACATAAAAAGAGAAGCTTCTTGTACTTTTCTCGAGGGAAAGGGGGTGGATTAGGAGAAAAAGCCATCGGCTCTTTTCCTAAAACACACCTTCTTTCTTTTTCACGCTCAAAGATTAACAGCACAAGATAGTGCGGTTCTGAAACAACCGCCGTATGCCATGCTTCGAGGGGCAATAACCCGATACTACCGTTTCAAGTAGTTTTTGGGTTATTATCCAATAAATAGTTTTCGATAGTGTGAGTTATCTAAAGGCACTTTGAGGGAAAGAAAATATGGACATAATAGAAATTGTGAAGGGAATTATGGCTTTTGTAGTTTTAGCTCTATTCCTGAAGGCAATAATTCCGCTTTTCCCATAAGAGAGCGGAATAACCAAAATTAAAACTATTTTCTGCCCGTCTTTATTTCTTGAGATGGGCTAATTTCTATATCCCGATAACACCGCCAATTCACTTTTTCACAGAAGATATTTAAAGCAGGCAACGCTATCAAATAAAAAACCCGATCGCCCCAAGGGGCTGATATCGTATACTGGGTTTTTTAAGGTTGAGAATTCTCTGGCATTCTCAACAAATCAAAAACAAAAGAGGTACTCAAAAATGAGAGGTCAAACAACAGTCGTTCTTATATCGGTGCTGTTATTGGCAGCAATAGGCACATTCCTGATTTTCGAATACGGACCATCAGGAATGGCGCAAATACAAAAAGTTTCTTACCCAGGACAGCAGACAGTACAACAACCGCAATGCTGCAGAACAGGAAGTGTAGGATATGCATTAAGCGCACACGTACCATCAGGCAAATGCAACACTGCATTCACAAACGCATTAGTAGCAGTACAAACAGACTGCCCCACTGAACTCGGCGGAACCATAGAAGTCAGCACCTGCATCAGCACACAAACACAATCAGGAAACAGCTGCCAGGTACAACTCTGCTGCACAACATACTAAATTATTTTTTTTCTTATAAAATTTAAAGTTTCTTCAATGGACTCCTCAATGTTCAGCTTAGAAGTATCCAGAACAAAATCATAATTCTGCTCGTCCAAATAATCAAGACTGTAATACTTTTTGTACCTCTTAACTTCACTGTCCTGACGCTTCAGAATGCCGGACAAAACCTCTTTTTCAGAACTGAACTGCTCAACAGCTCTTTTTTTGGCTTTAATATCCCTCCAAATACGCTTCGCAGCAATCCCAGGAGAAACTTTCAGGAAAATCTTTATAGCTTTAGGAAGGAAATGAAAAGCAAGACGGGAATCAATAACAAAATTATCCCTTTTAGCAAGTTTTTTTGTGCGCTCGTCAATCTCGCGGTCAATTGAAATGTCCTTTTCAGCGAGCCTGGAAAGCTCTTCAAGAGAAATATCCCTCTCAGCAGCCAGCTCGCGCATAAAATCGCCGGCAGAATAATGCTTCAGCCTGAACTCTTTCGCAACAGCTTTGGCAACAGTAGACTTGCCGCTTCCAGCAGTGCCGGATATTGTAATAATCATAAATAACAGCAAATGACCTGTGTTTTTAAGATTTCTGGAAAATTTTATAAACAAACGTGAAAAATTCACGATAATGGATTTAATAACGAGTGAAGACATCGGGTTATTCTGCAAAATAACCGGCGACGAAAACAAAGCCCACCAAGGCAATAATCCGGTCGTGCCAGGCTTTATGATAGACTTTCTGGCGAAAAGCCACTTTGATGAAATTGCAAAGAGAAAAAATCCTGACCTGAACTTCTCAGGACTCAACATAAAATTCAAAGAACGCCTTCATAACAACCAGCCATACGAATTCGAACACACTGAAAACTTTAAAGACGACTCTTCAGATTATGAAATAAATATGATCAGCAGAGGCGTGCTGATAGCAAAAGGCGCCATGCATTACAGACTGAACCGCCCAAGTCCAGAAAAGTCAGAACTGTACTCTCAAACCACCACCGGCAATAAAACGGGACGCGTATACCTTCTAACGCAAAAATACTTTGAAAACGTCTGCAGTGCACTCAGAACACCTTTTGAAAGAATGGCCGGAGCAGTAAGCAGAACCTCACACGCCCTGCAAAACGACAATGAAAGCCAGGACATAATCTTTGGCGAGGCATCAAACTTACGACAACCGTTCTTTGCGAGACACGAGCTAAACGTTTTTAGTACAACAGAACAAGCATTAGACGAAAATAATATGATGATATATATCAGAAAAAAAGGCGAAAGAAAAGGAACTCATTACGTTTCTGTTCAGGGCGCAAGCGGTGAAGGAAAACCCATTTTTGACTTAACAGCCGCGATAAGTTTTGAAACTGCGTAAGCTTTTTAAACAACCGTTAAACTCATTTAAATAGAATATGGGGGGATTTAACATGACAAGAGAAATACAACCTATCTTTATCCTGCCGGAAGGCACTCAAAGAACTACAGGCAAGAACGCGCAAAGAAACAACATAATGGCTGCAAAACTTGTAGCTGAAACTGTGCGAACAACACTAGGACCAAAAGGAATGGACAAGATGATAGTAGATTCAATGGGAGACATCACAGTAACAAACGACGGAGTCACAATCCTTGAAGAAATGCAGATAGAACACCCAGCTGCAAAAATGATAGTGGAAGTGGCAAGAACACAGGAAGCAGAAGTGGGAGACGGAACAACAACAGCAGTAATCATAGCAGGAGAATTACTGCGAAGAGCAGAAGACCTTCTCGACCAAAACGTGCATCCGACAATCATAGCAAAAGGATACAGAATGGCAGAAGAAAAAGCACAAGAAATACTAAACCAAATAGCAGAAAACGTAACAGAAAAAGACGAAGCAGTACTGCGCAAGATAGCAGAAACAGCACTCACAGGAAAAGGAGCAGAAAGCGCAAAAACAAAACTATCAGACATAGCACTAAAAGCAGTAAAAAGAGTCATTGAGTATGCAGATGGACACGTTCACTTTGACAAAGAAAACATCAAACTCGAAAAAAGAACAGGAAGCTCAGTAGAAGAAACAGAGCTCATAGAAGGCATAGTACTGGAAAAAGAAGCAGTACACCCAGGAATGCCAAAAATGCTAAGAACGCCAAAAATCGCACTGCTCGATTCTGCACTCGAAATAAAAGACACAGAAATAGACGCAAAAATAGAGATAACCGACCCAATGCAAATGCAGGCATTCCTGCAACAGGAAGAAAAAATGCTCAGCGACATGGTAGACAAAATAGTAGCATCAGGAGCAAACGCAGTATTCTGCCAAAAAGGAATAGACGACATGGCACAACACTTCCTTGCAAAAAAAGGAATATACGCGGCAAGAAGAGTCAAGAAAAGCGACATGGAAGCACTAGCCAGAGCAACAGGAGCAAGAATAGTAACCTCTCTAAGAGATTTGACAAGCAAAGACCTCGGAGCAGCAGGAATGGTGGAAGAGAAAAAAATCGGCACAGACGAAATGACATTCATAACAGGATGCAAAAATCCCAAATCAGTCACAGTGCTCGTACGAGGCGGAACAGAACACGTAGTAGCTGAGGCAAAAAGAGCACTCACAGACGCAATCGGAGACGTTGCAGCAGCACTCAAAAACGGAAAAGTAGTGGCAGGAGCAGGAGCGCCGGAAATAGAAGTATCAAAAGGACTCCGCAAATACGCAGACGGACTCTCAGGAAGAGAACAACTCGCAGTAATAGCATTCGCAGAAGCTTTGGAAATAATCCCAAGAACACTCGCAGAAAACGCAGGAATAGACCCAATCAATCTTCTTGTAGAACTGAAAGCAGCACACGACAAAAAACAAAAATGGGCAGGAGTAGACGTGTTCAAAGGAAAAGTAGTAGACGCGTGGGCAATGGGAGTCATAGAGCCATTAAAGATAAAAACACAGGCAATCAGCTCAGCATCAGAAGTAGCACAGATGATACTAAGGATAGATGATGTGATTGCCGGCGGAAAAGCAGGACCGCAAATGCCGCCACAAGGCATGGGCGGACACCCTGGAATGGAATTCTAAAGCTTTTTAAACTAACTTTTACTTTTTTATTATATGCGCGCAGTCATAAAAGGAAAAAGAGTGACATTAAGAACGCTCAGAAAGAGCGATGCAGACAAGATAACAGAATACTGCAAAAACCCAGCGATATCAAGATGGACAAGAAGCATACCATACCCATACGTGAAAAAATATGCAATAGACTACATAAAGAACAGCAAAGAAAAATGGAATAAAAAAGAAGCCTATAACTTTGTAATAACGCGCAAAGAAAAAATAATAGGGTCAATAGCATTAATGATAAAAAATGAAGGCATAGCGGAATTAGGATATTGGATAGCAAAGCCATATTGGGGAGAAGGATATGCCACAGAAGCATCAAAACTAGTGATTAAAGAAGGATTCAAAAAACTCAAATTACACAAAATATACGCACACCACATAAAAGAAAATCTGGCAAGCGGAAGAGTAATGCAAAAACTCGGCATGAAAAAAGAAGGAATAATGCGCGAACACACCAAAAAACAAGGCAAATACCGGGACTTGATACAGTACGGCGTACTACGAAGGGAATTCAAGGGGTAGAAATATTTATATACAGAGTTTCTTATTTTTCAGTATATAAGTAAAAAAGGGCATCGCCGAACAAGTTCGGCGGGTCTTTTTTTCATTCGGAAAAAAAGGTGATACGATGGCAGAAGATGAAATTCCTACTTCAGAAGACGAATATGAATTACTTCCGCACAAAGAAATAGAAGACCTAAAAGACGAGCTGGCAAAACTCAAAGAATTCGAGATAGCTCCAAGCAAAAAACTCCAGGTATCACTCCTTGAACTCAACACAAAACTTGACAAGCTCATAACAATCTTCGAGGACGCGACACACGAGCTAAGAATAGAAGAAGGAGCATTAAGCTTCACGGAAAAAATGAGGCCGATACTCGAAAAAATGAACAAGATACTCGAGCAAAATTCTGAAATAGCATCAGGCATACTAGCACTGGCAGACATGGTGAAAGACATCAAAGAAAAACCAGAGGCAAAAATAGAGATTGAAACACAAACACTAATGCCAATGCCAGCACAGTATATGCCAAGGCCTCCAATGCCAGAACCGCAAATGCCAATGCCGGCACCAATGATGATGGCGCCTCCAAGACAAGCACCACCAGTAGGATCAATGCCTCCAGGAGTGCCACCAGGAATGCCATTGCCGCCAATGCCACCAAGAAGAAGGACATTCGGATTATGAGCCTGCCATTAGAAATAGACGACCAACTGATAGACAGGACAAAGAGCTCACTCTATCTCTACTATATAGCACGGGCAACACACAAAGTAATACAAAGAGAAATAGCACACAAAAAAGTGCAGTTATCGATACAACAATTAAAGAAAATAAGCACGAAAGACCTGCGAAAAAACCTTGAAGAACTCGAAGGACACATAACAGAAGCAATACACAGGGAAAAACAAATACAAACACACCAACAAGGAGAAGAAGACGTGCACGGAGAACTAAAACACAAAATAACGCGGCTTGAAAGCAAACTCACAAAATACCTTGAAACACAGGAAGCAAGAAAAACAAGAGTAATAGAATTGGAAGACAAAATAAAACAGAAATTCGAGTCAAAAAGAGAAAAAATAGCGCTGGTCAAAGAAGATTTAAGGAAACTGCTGAAACTATACCAGCACGCCAAGAAAACAAAAGCAGACACGAGCCAGCTGCTAAAAATAGCGCAAAGAATGGAACAGGCAAGGAACAGAATAGCAGTACTGAGATAATAACAGTTTATTCTACGCGAACAGATAATAATTTAGGCATAAAAGACGTGGTTTTCATAAGATACTTATTTAAATTCAAGACTGCCTATAAATTAAAAAAGATGGCAACCTTCATAACTTTCCAAAACAAACAAAAAAAGAAACTTCCAAAAGAATTCAGATTAGATGATAATCGTAATCCAGAATCTTTAGTGAAATATTTTTTAGAAAAATACACGAAGAAAAAAGATGTTGTTCTTGATATCTTTGCCGGGCTTGGCACTACTTGCTTTGTTGCTGAAAAACTCGGAAGGATTCCATTCGGCATAGAGTATGACGGAAAAAGAGCAGCCTACATTAAATCTCACCTCAGGCACAAAGAAAACATCATTAATGGAGACGCGCTCAAATTACTCAGTTACAAGCTCCCGCCATGTGATTTTTGCTTTACTTCTCCTCCCTACATGTCCAAATACGACAAAGAAAATCCATTCACTGCCTGCACCACAAAAGGAGATTATCAGCGATACTTGGCAGACATCAGAAAGATCTATTCGCAACTTAAGAAACTCCTGAGGCCTCATGCTTATGCAGTAATTGAAGTTTCCAATCTAAAAGGAAAAGAAGTAACAACTCTTGCATGGGATATAGCGCGAGAAGTTTCAAAGGTTCTCCATTTTGAAGGAGAACTCGTTGTTGGCTGGAAAGGAAAAGGCGGTTACGGCTTTGGCGGAACTTATGGATATGGATACGACCACAGTTATTGTCTCGTTTTCAATAACAGAAAATAGCAATAGTAAAGTAACTTACTTATGCGCAAACCAGAAAACCAACTTATTTCCAACCTGATCCAGCCTGCAGAAACCAAACCTTTCAAGCTGCACAATATCGCCAACCTTCAAATCTTTCATTGCAGGCTCGCCAAAACCCTTCCTTAAAGTCTTATCAGGCATCAAAACCTCGACATCCAACAGTTTCTCCCCAGCAGGCAGCCAATGCATAGTAGCAGCGCCTTTCTGATGGAAAACATCATACTCCTTGCTGTCAAACACGTAGTCCTTGTCTTTCTTAATGAAATTCAAGCAATCCTTCAAACGATAAAGCTTGTTAGAACGAATAACAGCAAGATCATCCTTTGAAACATAAAAATCAGACTTCGTAGTAAAAGTGCGAGCGCCCCTATCAGCAAAATCAGGATGCAAAGGAACCTGAACAGTCTGCTCAGGAGCATCCTTAACAATAATCTTCACAGGATCCCACACAAAAAAGTAACGATTAGCAATCGGGTCAATAATATCGCGATTGTGGGCTTCCAAACTCTTGAAAAAATCAGCAATAGGAACAGTCTTGTCATTCAAGCCAACACCCATATCCATAGCAAAACTCTGGAAAGCGCCAGCCTGAAAACCACGACGGCGCAAAGCAGCCAGGAATGGAAGGCGGATATCGTCCCAATCATCAAACTCGCCGCGCTCAATAGCAGCTTTTGTCTTTCGCTTGCTTAATTCAATGCCTTCAAAATTCATCCTGCCAAGATAAGAATGAAAAGGAGACTTCCAGCCAAACGCATCATAAATGTGCTGCTGGCGCTTCGCATTATCAACATGGTCCTTGCCACGAATAGTATGAGTAATGCCAAAATCGTGATCATCAATAGCAACAGAAAAATTCATCAAAGGCCAAACCTTATACTTATCCTTAGTCCTCGGATGAATGTTATGATTAATCCTTAACGCAGGCCAGTCACGCATCGCAGGATTAGGATCATTGATATCAGTCTTAATCCTCACAACAGCCTGACCAGGC
Organism: Candidatus Woesearchaeota archaeon; assembly: GCA_026394935.1. Taxonomy (GTDB): domain Archaea; phylum Nanobdellota; class Nanobdellia; order Woesearchaeales; family ARS49; genus CABMGU01. The sequence continues at coordinate 212 of JAPLZR010000087.1, read as the reverse complement.
TCAAACTCAACAAACATCCTATCCCAACGAGACAAATGCTCCTTCAACGGCAAATCACGGCAAGGACAAGCCTTCATCTTCTGAGAAAGATTCCTGAACATATCAGGAGAACAAGTGCAAACGTATGCTTTGCCCTTGTTAATCAATTGTTCAGCATAATCATAATAAGTCTCCAAACGGTCAGACTGATTCATAATCTGATGAATGCCATT
>JAPLZR010000127.1 GCA_026394935.1 Candidatus Woesearchaeota archaeon | reverse complement strand
CCAAGAAAAGCGAGATTGAACGTCAGGCTGATTCTTCTAGATAATTATGTATTCTTTTCGTAAAGCTTCGGATTCTGATAAGGAAGTCATTTATTCTATTATGGAAAAGAATATGTCTGATTATTTCAACCGTTTTACTCCGGATGGCTGGTCGCGCGAGAAGTTTGATGCTGGTTTTATGCCTGAGAGGATTACTGTTTGTGAAATGGAGCGTCGCATTATAGGTTTTTATGATGTGGAAGCCAGAAAGGATTTTTTGTACTTGCACAATTTGCAGTTAACTCGCGGTTCGCCTCATTTGGGTTCTGTGTTTCTCGAGCGCATTGAGGATGAAGCTTGCAAGAAGGGTTTAAGCAGTATTCGCGCCAAGATGTTTGTGCGCAATCCTGCGGTGCGTTTGGCATTGCGGCAGGGTTTTGTTGTTGTTGGCGATATTTTATTGGAAAGTTCGTGCTGGATGGAGAAGCCGGTTAGGTATGGGTCGCTTGTAGATGATTAGGCTGTTTTTGTCGTTGCAATGTATTTCCAGAATATGAATTCCTCGGCTTTCTGTATCATAGATTTTATTTTTCCGTTTTCTTCCCTGATCAGGCATTTGTGCAGCATTTTCCAGTAGAATCTTATCTGGTCGGCTGTTATCTGCGGGTATGGCCTGATAACGTGCACTCCTTCTTTTTCAAGTTTTTGTGCTGTTCTTTCATAAGCGAGTATTATGTAATGGTCCCATCTCATCTCGCTTACTATTTCAGGTTTTTGACCTTTCGGTCTGTTTCTGAACGGTTTTAATTCGTATGGTGATCTTGGTGCTGAACTGGCGAGTGTTACGTCAAACCCGTTTCCTGGAACTTTTTTTGTTTCTTTGTATGCTGGTATGCGATTGAAGGAAACTGAGTATTCTGTGGGTTCTCTTGGATTTCTTGCTTCGTGGAATCTTGGCACTTGTGTTACTAGTGCTGTTAATCCGTATTCGAGTGTTGATGTTGGGGGCTGCACCCAGATTGCTGTGTGGAGCGCTGCATTGTAAATTATTCCTCTCACTATGTCCACCATAGAAAAGGTTCTCCATACGTTGTCTATTGTTCCTTGGAATTTGAATCCGCCTAGCATGTGGTTTACTGTGACTGTGCTGATTTTTTCAGCTATTGCTTCGTCTAAATGTTTCGTGTTTTCTATTGGAAGCATGCTTTCTTTTGTCATTGGATTGTCTCTTGGCAATAGTTTTGTGTCTATGATTGTTGCTTGGCATGGTCTTACAGAATCAGTTGTAGGTAATTCTCTTTTTTCTTTTGGTATTATTATTCTTCGTTCATTTTCCAGTGTGGATAATGCTTCTCTTGAATTGTGGGAGTACTGTCCCCATTTTATGCTGCTTCCTTCTATTGCTTTCATCAGTGTTTTTTTGATTCCTGGCGGGGTGCAGAAGTATTCGCAGCACTGTTTTGCTGATGATATGGCATTTCCTCTTTTCGATATTTCTGCCATTAGCTCTTCTGTTGTATGATTGCCGAATATCAGGTCATCAAGCGGCGGTACTTTCTCTTGTAATGGCGTTTCTGTCATATTCTCGTGTTTTTCGTCCATTATTTTAACCTTTTAGCAATCTTTAAATACCTTGTTTGGCTCGTTTCTCGTATGGTGGAGACTCCTGAGGAGCATAAGAAGAAGCACCACAATTACGTGCAGGATTTGTGGGAAGAGATTGAAAAGCGTAATAAGGATAGTGCTAAGGAGCATCACGATAAGAAGCATGCTGAGTCTGAGGAAGAGCTTCCTGAGGAGTCTGAGGAGGAGAAGGAAGAGGAGTGATTATTTGGGCACTGGTGTTGGCGGCATGTGAATCAGGAAATATGCTGCGTTTGTGAGCCTGCCTAAAACTAATGATTCTGGTCCTGCCACTACAACGTCTATGTCGTCTCCTTGTGGCATTTCTATTGGTCCTTTTATGAATGGAATGTTGATTTTGTGTTCCAATGACCGTTTTACGTATTCTTCCAGTGCTGGTCCTTTTACTCTTGCCACTCTTGCCTGGTATTCGCTCAACTTTCTTTTGCCTACGAGTGTGTTGTAGTTTTTCTTCAGGTCTGGCCAGTTTTTTTCGTTTGGGTAGAAGAGTTTGTCTATGTTTGCTCCTCTTCTGATGTTGTTGCCCAGTTGGTGTGCGAATCTTCTGCTTTCGGGTTCGTGGATTCTGTCTATTGCTGCATCAATCGAGTTCATCATCTGGTTTCTTTCGTAATGCTGTACTTGCAGTACAAAGTCTAATTCACTTATTGAATTTAAGTTCATGACGTTGGTGTTTCTGTGGAATATGAGTCCTGCGTATATCGGCACTCCTGGGAGGCGGGATCTTATGTATGCTCTTCCATCTATTGCTTGCTGGACTTTGTCGCTTAATCTATTGTCAGATACTCCGTTCGTTACTTCGATTACTGCGCAGAATTCTTGTGTTCCTATTATTCTTGTGTCGTGTTCTGTTAGTTTCTCTGCTTTGTATCTTGTCACTATGCCCTACCCGTTTCTGTGTGAGCTTTCTGTCTTAATAAACATTCATTGTCTATGGTAAGTAATAAAAATCAGTACATGCATTCTATGCAGATGTGTCCGCCTGCGTATTCTGGCTTTGCTGAGACTATTTCGTCTGGTGCTTTGCCGATGTACAAAACTTGTTCTTTTTTGCTTCCGTATCTGTAGACTGTGATTCCTTTGCATTTCAATTTGTGCGCGAGTAAGTATGCTTTTGCTATGTCCTGCGGTGTTGCTGTTGCCGGTAAATTAATCGTCTTGCTCACGGCATTATCACAATACTTTTGGAATGCTGCCTGCATTTTTACGTGCATTTCTGGCTTTATCTCCAAAGCAGTCTTGAACAGTTTTTGCACGTCTTTTGGCACTTCTTTGAGTCCTGTTACTTTTCCTGTTTTTGCTATTTTCATCATTAGCGCTTTGGTGTAGAATCCTCTTTTGCGCGCTATTTTTTCAAACGAGGGGTTTGCTTCCAAGAGGTGTGTTCCTTCCATTACGTCTCTTACGAATGTTACTGCAAACAATGGTTCTATTCCTGATGTTGCTCCTGCGATGATGGATATTGTTCCTGTTGGTGCTATTGTGGTTACTGTTGCGTTGCGTGTTGCTTTTGCTTTCCAGGTGCTTTTGTCGAAGTTGGGGAAGCTTCCTCTTTCTTCTGCCAGTTTGTTGCTTGCTTTTCTTGCTTCGTCGTTCAGGAACTTCATTAGTTTTTCTGCGAACTCGATTGCTTTGTCTGAGTCATACGGTATTCCTATGTTAATCAGTAATTCTGCAAATCCCATTATGCCGAGTCCTATTCTTCTGTTTGCTTTCGTTATTTGTTCTGTTTGCGGTAGTGGATATTTGTTTACGTCTATGACATTATCTAAAAAGTGTACTGCTGTTTGTATTGTTTTTTTGAGTTTGTCCCAGTCGAGTTTGCCGTTCTTTAGCATGTTTGTGAGATTTATGCTTCCGAGGTTGCAGCTTTCGTACGGGTGCAGTGGTTGTTCTCCGCAGGGGTTTGTGCTTTCTATTGGTCCGAGCGCAGAAGTTGTGTTTTTCCTGTTTATTTCGTCAATGAATACTATGCCTGGGTCTCCTGTTCTCCACGCGTTGGCTACGATTAAGTCGAATACTTCTTTTGCGTTTATTTTTTTGACTTTTTGCTTGTTGTGCGGGTTGATTAAATCGTATTCCTGTTCTTTTGCTACTGCATTCATGAATGTGTCATCTACTGCTACTGAGGTGTTGAAGTTTTGGAGCATGTCTTCCCTGCTTTTTGCTGTGATGAATTCTATGATGTCTGGGTGGTCGTACCTTAGTATTCCCATGTTTGCTCCTCTTCTTTTTCCGCCTTGTTTCAAAATTTCTGTTGTCATGTCGAATATTCTCATGAAGCTGATTGGTCCTGAGGCCGCTCCTTTTGTGCTTTTTACTATGTCTCCTCTTGGTCTTATTTGTGAGAATGAGAATCCTGTTCCGCCTCCTGATTGTTGAATTATTGAGGCGTATTTTAAGGAGTCAAATATTTCTGCTAAGGAGTCTGGCACTGGTAAGACAAAGCAGGCTGATAGTTGTCCTAGTGGCGCTCCTGCGTTCATTAGTGTTGGCGTGTTTGGTAAAAAGTCGAGTTGTGATAGTGTTTGGTAGAATTCTTCTTCTGTTTTGTGGAGTGCTCCTTTTTTGTATATTAGGTCTGCTTGTGATACTGCTTTTGCCACTCTTCTGAATAATCTTGCTGGTGTTTCTGTTATGTTTCCTTTTTCGTCTCTTAATAGGTATCTTGCTGCGAGTATTCTTATCGCGTTTGTTGTTAGTTTCAGTTCGTCTCTTACGCCTAGGAATGATGGTATTACTTTTGGCGTGAAGTGTCTTTCAAGTTCTTTTACTGCCTGGTCTGCCAGTTTTTTTGAGAGCTTGCCGTCTTTTCTGTTTACTGAAAGTATGGCTTTGCCTATGGTTATTTCGATTTTTTTGGGCTGGAATGGCTCAATGCTTCCGTCCCGTTTCCTGACTCTTTGTATTCTCCCCATAACCCTCTTTTTGGATTTTAATTGGAGTATGATATTTAAAACTTTTGACGAAAAGCAATTATTTTATATATTTAAAATAATTAGTGAATCATCGCTTTCCAGTAACAAATTTTCTTGCGAAAAGCATTAATACATATGCTTTTTGTCAAGTCTTATGCCTAAAGTTTTAATCGGTGTTGTAACGTATGGCAAGCATCGTTTTTGCCTTGATGAATTTCAGGAGTGTTTGAGCAAGCAGACTTTCAAGGCTGATGTTTTGTTTGTTGTTAACCATGGCGAGTCTGCTTATGCTATTTTGTTGCGTTCTAAGAATTTGAATGCTGTTGAAGACCCTAAGCCTGCTTCCAGTGTTGCTGAAAAGGTTGTTAATGGCAGGAAGTTTTTGCGCGAGCACGCTTTGAAGAATGGTTATGATGAATTGATTTTTGTTGACAGCGACATTATGCTTCCTGAGCGCGCTGTTGAGTGGCTTCTTGCTACTAATGGCGATGTTGTTTCTGGCGCGTTTTTGAATTATTTTAATATTGATGGCAAGACGGTGATTGCTCCTGAATTGTTTAGGGATTTGGGTGACGGCAATTGTCAGCTGTTTACTTATGAGGGTGTTGCTATTCCACAGATATTGGCTGTTGGCGCTGCTGGTTTTGGCTGTACGCGAATTAAAAGAAAGGTTTTGGATGCTGTTGATATTCGTGCAATGCCTAATGCTCTGAAAGGCGGCGAGGATACTGCTTTCTTTCTTGATGCGCGTGCTAAGGGCTTCAAGTGTTTTGCGAATACTTTGGTTAAGTGCATTCATCGTGTTTTCCCTGTTGAAGATCCTCGTTCTGCAATGTTTGAGTGGAGAAAAAGAGTTGAAGATTGGACGTATGATGTGAAAGTTTAATTATCTACTATTTAGTAGTTAATGAACGAAACATTTATAAACGTTTTTCTTGTTTCTCGTCGTATGGTGGGTTTGCTTGAAGACATTGCTGATAAGCTTTCTAGAAGTGAAATTGTCAAAGTAGGCCGTTATGCGCTTAAACAAAAGCTTGGCGAGGGTGCTTTTGCTGCTGTTTATCTTGGCGCTTTTGATGAGTTTGGCAGGTTGAGTGGTGCTGTTAAGATTCCAAAATCTCCTGCGGCTTTCAAGAATGTTCGTTCCCGTCAGAAAGTTCTTTCTGCTCTTGGCAAGTGTGCTTATGCTCCAAATCTGATTGATTGTGGCGAGCATGCTGGCGTTCCTTTCATTGTTGAAGAGCTTTGTGAAAGTTCTCTTGCTGATGTTATAGAAAAAAATAGAGAAACAAGTCATCTTCCTGATGCTAAGGAAGTTGTTGCGCTTGGCAAGCAATTGTTAACAGCTATTGATTATTTCCACCGTCTTGGCGAAACTGATCCTGAAGCTGCAAAGATAATCGGTCCTGAACTTCTTCATGCGGATATCAAGCCTTCTAATATTTTGAAGCACGGTGATGGCTGGCAGTTTACTGATTTTGGTGGTGTTAGTCCTGAGAAATGCGGGGCTAATGAGTTGAAATTAAGTTATGTCAATAGTGTTTCTCTCGGCTCTGTTAAGAATGATTCTTTAAAGCACGGCGATATTTTTGTTTCTCCCGAGGTTAGAAAGGCTTTGATTTCCGGAAAGGATATTCCTGCAACGGTTTCTTCTGATTTGTTTAGTATTGGTGCTGTTTTGTTTACTTATGCCACTAATCAGTCTCCTGACTGGCAGGCTGACCCTCGTGAGGTAAGGTCTGATTTGCCTGAAAACTTCACTCAATTTTTCAATAAATTGCTGCACGGCAATCCTGCAAAGCGTTATCAAAGCGCGAAAGAGGCTTTGAATGCTCTTGAGCGGGTTCTTGAAGCAGAGAACGCAGTGCCGAAGGAAGAGCCTATGATTATTGAAAAAGGTCCTGACCGTTATATTATTGGTATTGAAGGAAATGGTGAATATTCCTTATTTATTCAGCCTGCATTAAGAGAGAGTATTGATTTTCCTAATAAAAAAGTAAAAGTTGGTTGTGATTATGATTGCACCGATCATGGTTGTGGTAGTGGCTCTCGTAAAGCTACATTTATTCCTAAAATATTTTATGTTAAAGATTTAGATAAAATTGTTTCAGTGAGTATTGTAGGAGAAGGGTATACTGGTGGTATGTTGGCGGTAAAAGTTTTTGATAAAGACTTATCTTTAAAGGACGAAAATAGGCTTAATGGACTTGGTTCTAATTTTTCTGTTTCTATGGCTGTTCTGAGACATAAAGATGGAAAAGGTTGGGCTTTACGTGTAGCGCATGATTCAAATTATAATCATCATAAGGTATTAGATCTTACAGAATCAGGTTTGACAGAACTTGATTCAGGTATTCAGGGTGGCTTGTTCAGTCGTTGGAAAACTCTTGACTCATTCGGATTCGAAGATGATTTGAAATTGTGTCGATATGACGGAACTGTTTCTATCGGCAAAACAGTATACGGTGGTTTCAAGCCATTAACTGAACTTCCTTTTAAGCATGTTAACTGTGCTTACATGATTAAGTAATCCTGCTGACGTGTCCTTCTTTTTGTATTCTTACTACGTTGTCTGCGAAGCTTTCTATTTTTTGTTCGTGCGAGACAATTATTATCTGTTGTAGGTTTAATTGTTCTAATACGTCTCTCATCTTGTCTAGCTGTTCTGTTGAGAACCCGTCTGTTGGCTCGTCTAATATTAGCAAATCTTTTGTCCTGATATTGCTGATAAGCGAATTAATTGTTTTATTCAGTGCCAGCCTGTACGCGAGTGCGCAGGCTGTTCTTTCTCCTCCGCTGAGATACTCCACATCTACATCGTACCCGTTTTGCTGTATTACTGGCGTGAATGTTTCATCAAGGCGCGCTGTCATTACGTCTTCTACGAGCATTGAGAACCATTGCTGGAATAACGCGTCGAATTCGTGGTGTATTTTTGCCATGACGTGCTTTTCTACGACAGTCATTAATGGTACAAAGTAGTCTGTGAGCCATTGGTGTAATTGTTGTGTTTTCTCGAGTTGTTTTCTCGTTTTTTGTTTTCTTTCGAGTTCTTGTTCTAGTACTTGTATTGTTTTGCTGAAGTGCTGTTCTTTCTGCAATAGTGCGGAGTGTTCTATGCTTAGTTGTCTTTCCTGTGAGATTGTTTGTTCTGCTTGTTTTCTTGTTTGTTCGTATGCTGTTGTGATGTCTTGCATTGGTTTTAGTTGCTGTTCCAGCTGTGCTGTTTTCGTTGTTGTCGCTTGAATTTCTTGTATTAACGCATTGTGCTGTTGTTCTAGCAGTCCTTTTCTTCTTGCTAGGTCTTCTGCCCGTATTATTTTCATTTGTGCTACTGCCTGTTCTTTTTCCTGCTGTCTTGTTTTCTCTATTTCCTGTTTTATTTTGAGTATTTCCAGTTCTGTTTGTTGCGATATTGTGCTGTGCTGTTTCAGTTGTTCGTCTATTAATTGCAGATAAAAATCAAGTTTGCCGATAAATTCTGGTTCAAACTCCGCAACCTTTAATTCTACTGCAATTAGGCATTTCAATATTCGGTGGTAAAAAAGCAGATCTATAAAATATTCTTTTTCCCCTAATGTAATGCGATATTGATTGCCAATAAAACAAAAACCATACCCTAAT
>JAPLZR010000113.1 GCA_026394935.1 Candidatus Woesearchaeota archaeon | reverse complement strand
GATATGAATATGGCTGAGCATGACATGGAAGTTTTTGCAAAGGCTAATGGTAATATGAAAGCCTGCACTGGCAAGCCTAAAGCTTTGGGCGGTTTGCCTCACGAGCTTGGCTCAACTGGTTTTGGTGTTTTCCACTCGATTAAGGTTGCTTTGAAGCATATGAATAAGGACATCAAGAGTGTTACTTATGCTGTTGAGGGTTTTGGCAATGTCGGCGAGTTTGTCTGCAAGTTTATGTCAGAGGTTGGCGCCAAATTAGTTGCCGTGTCTGACAGCAAGGGTACTTTGCTTGTGCCTGAGGGTATTGATTACAAGAAATTGTTTGATGTGAAGAAATCAAAAGGTACTGTTACTGCTTATGGCGGTAAAGTTTTGCCTACCAAGGACTTGATTTATCAGGAGTGTGATGTTCTTGTTACTGCTGCTATTCCTGATTTGTTTGGAGTTGCTGATGTTCCAAGGATTAAGGCGAAGTTGATTGTTGAGGGCAGTAATATTGCAACTACACTGGAAGCAGAGGAAGCGCTTGCGAAAAAAGGTGTTCTTGTTGTTCCTGACTTTGTTGCGAATGCCGGCGGTGTCATTTCGAGTTATATTGAGTACATTAACGGCACTGAACAGCAGATGTTCAAGACTGTTGAGGAAAAGATTACTAAGAACACGCAGATGGTTTTGGAGCGCGCGAAGAAAGACGGCGTTATTCCGCGTATTGCTGCTGAGGCTATTGCGAAGGAAAGAGTTCGCGCGAAGTGCAAAACCTGCAGGTAGTCACATTTATAAACCGTTCTGCTTTTTAGAACGTTGAAAAATGAGGTTTGATTCGAAAATATTGGAGAACTTGAAGGAGAGTCCTCGTGTTCATATTATTCGTTTGAGCAGGCCAAAGGAGTTTTCTTTCCGTCCTGGTCAGTGGGTTAGTGTTTGGTGTGATAATTTTGTTGATGCTGAGAACAAGCCTGTTCACCGTGCTTTTTCTATTGCGTCTCATCAGGATGAGTCGTATATCGAGCTTTGCATTGCGCGTGGCACTGGTTTGAGTGCTCATTTGCAGGATTCTCCTGTTGGAAGAACAGTTCACGTGGATGGTCCTTATGGTGCTTTCAGTCTTAAGGAAGGCAAGAAGTGCTTGTTTATTGCCGGCGGTGTTGGCATTAGTCCTTTCCGTCCTATGATTAAGCGGGCTTTGAATGAAGGCAGACAAGTAATTTTGATTTACAGTATGCGTATTCCTGCTGAGTTCCTTTACAGGAAGGAGTTTGAATCTTTTGATCATAAGAATTTCAAAGTTGTTCCTACTATTACTGTTGACCATCATTATAAGACTTGGGAAGGCGAGCAGGGCAGGATTCAGTCTTTCCTGAAAAAGTATTACAAGAAGGATTTTGATGTTTACTTGTGCGGTCCTCCTCCTATGGTTGAGGCTGTTATTGAAAAGCTGAAAGAGATGAAGCATCCTGAGAACAGGATTTATTTGGACAAATGGTCGTAATTCCTAGATAACTTTATAAAACTCCTTCTTTTGGCACAACTGGGGAGTGATGCATGGGATTGTTTGGCAGTAAAAAGAAAGCTGAGGAAGCTCCGAAAGAAGACGCTTTGGCAGGTATTTCTAGGCAGTTGGAAGAATTTCAAAGCGAAATAAGGAAGCGACTTGGAAGCTTGGAAGATAAGGTGAAAAAGCTTCATGAAAATTCTGAAAAGCTTGCCACCAAGAATGAAGTCTCAAAGATGGGTGAGGGTTTTGCGCGGGTAGAAGACATCGAGAAAGCGCGCAAAGGTCTTGCTACTGTTGATGATGTGGCTAATTCCCGCGAGGGTCTTGCTTCTGAATCGTATGTTGATAATTCTGAAAAGAACCTTAGGCGTGAAATTGGCAGCTTGGCTTTAAGAGTAGAAACGCTGGAAAAGAATTATAAAAACCTGCTTTGCAAGAGGGCTGGTTGCACGCTTGTTGATGACTTGGAAACTGCGAGAACAGCGATAACCAGTTTGAGAACGGCAAATGAGGAAGCTGCCGGCAAACTAAAGGTGCTTGATGTTGACGCCTTGAAGAAAGCAGTATATGAAGGTGCGCATCACAAATTAGATGAGAGTCTTGGCAAATATCTTGCGGAATATATCGCGAATCTTTCTGAAGAGTTGAAGCATGTTCCTGATAATTTGAAAGCTGGTTTGGCTCAGTATGCCAAAGAGCAGATTGTGGAACAGGCCGGACAGTTGAAAGCAGAATTGCAGATTGCTGCAGATGATGTTGATGCTAAATGTCAGGGCGTGATTGAGACGTTGCATCTTGCGCATCACAAGTTTTATTTCTATTCCTTGTCAAATCATCATCAGAATCTTTTGGTCAGGCTTGTCTCTGGCTATAATGATGCTCGCGGTGCTGAAAATGCGCTCAGTAATCCGAGGAACAAGAACTTTGATGTTAATGATTGGGACCAGTTGAGGAGAATGATTGATTCTGCAAAAAGGAACGATATCACTATGGAATACTTGCATCGGGCAGTGCAGAACATACGAACTCAGCCAAAAGTAATTTAAAACCCTCTTGATTTCTTAGTCGTTATGGAAGAAAAACAGGTGATTACGCCTTGGGAAGTTAAGGGCAGTGTTGATTATGAGCGTTTGATTAAGGAGTTCGGTTTGCAGTCCATGCCTGTTTTGCCTAAGCAGTTTGATCATCTTTTGTTCAGGAGGAACATTATTTTTGCTCATCGTGATTTCCAGCGCATAGTTGAGGCTGTTGAGAATAAGAAGCCTTTTGTTATGATGACTGGCATGATGCCTTCCGGCAAGTTCCATTTTGGTCATAAGACTGTTGCTGACCAGATTATTTTTTACCAGAATCTTGGAGCGAAAGTGTATCTGGCTGTTGCCGATATAGAGGCTTACAACACCCGTATTTCTGATGTTGCTGAGTTGAAAAAAACTGCAATAGAGGAGTATTTGCTGAATTATATCGCTCTTGGTTTGAGTCCTAAGAATTGTGATTTCTATTTCCAGTCAAAGCGTTCTAAGGATGGTAAAAAAGCCTGTGCGTATTATCGTTTGGCCGAAATGCTGGCTCGTAATTCTACTTTTAACGAGTTCCGCGCTGTTTATGGCGAGATTACTCCTGCGAAGATGGCTTCTTCTTTGCTGCAGGCTGCTGATATGCTTCACCCGCAGTTGCCTGAGTTTGAGGGCGGTCCTGTTCCTACTGTTGTTCCTGTTGGTGTTGACCAGGATCCTCATCTGCGTTTGGCTCGTGATATTTCCCAGAGGTTTGAGGCGTTTAAGTTTTTGCAGTTGAGTTCTACCTATCAATTGTTCCAGCCCGGCTTGAAGGGTGGCAAGATGTCTTCTTCTGATCCTATGTCTTTTATTGCTTTGACTGATTCTCCTGACGAGGCTGAGAGGAAGATTAAGAAGTATGCTTTCTCTGGCGGTCAGCAGACTGTTGAGGAGCACCGCAAGAAGGGAGGGAATCCTGATGTTGATGTTTCTTTCCAGATGCTGCGTTATGGTTTGGAGCCTGATGACAAGAAGCTGAAGGTTATTTATGATGATTACAAGTCCGGCAAGTTGTTGACTTCTGAGCTTAAGCAGATTGCTGTTGATAAAGTCAGGAAGTTTCTTGAACAGCATCAGAAGGAGCGCGAGAAGGCGAAATCAAAGCTGGACCAGTTCTTGTGGAAGGATTAATCAATATCGCAATTAGGTAGTTTTCCTTTGCACTTTTTTTGTTCCTGGTAATAGTGTTTTCTGCAGAGATAGCTCCAGCCTTTTTTTCTGTGGCCTAATAAGCAGGGATAAACTTCTCTGTATGCTTTGTTTTTGCAGGTTCCTTTGTAATCACAGTGTTGTTTCATTTTAGGTGTTCAAAATCAGATTCGGCGTGCTAATTCTTGATATACTTTTGATCTGTGTCCTGCGATGACTACGATAATCTGCTTTTCCTGTTGTTTGATGTCGAGTACTGCTCTGTAGTCGCCTATGCGTATCTTGAATAGCGGGTATCCTTGAAGTCTTTCCACATAGTGAAATGGGTGTTCTGTTATCGAGCCTACTTTTTGTATTATGCGCTTTCTGATTTCGGGTTCTAAAGAGCGGATATCGTCTTTGGCTGGCTCCCAGTTTATTTGGTAAGTTATTTAACAGAAGTCCTTTTCCATTTGTTCTTGGGAAACGAATCCTTTTGCGCCTTTTTTCAGGTAGCTTTCTATGCGTTCTTTTGCCCAATCGCTGAGTTTTCCTTCGTCGCCAAGGAGTGCTGCCTTCAGGTCAGCCATGTCGTGTTTTATCAATTCCAAGTCCTCGTGGATTTCCTGCAATGTTAATTCCGTCATAGACGATAAAAGGTCTCCGCCTTTTAAAAACCTTTCGAGAATAAAATAAAAAATTAAACTGCTCCGAGTCTTTTTTTCAGTCCTTTTGCGAGTTTTCGCATGTCTGCCTTGAGGTTTTACATTAATGACCAGAAGAACATCAGGTATGCTTTTATGAGCGCTTCCAAACCTGTTGTTTTCATTTATTTGGCTGTCAAGAAGTCAGACGAGCTGAGCGCGTTCCTTCTTGACATTAAGGAGAAGTTCTCTGACGTTATCGTCAATCAGAAGTATTTGTTTAGTTCTATGCTGTTGAAGCACGAGTTCTTTCCTGAGGGTTTACTGCATACATCGGAAATCCGCAAGAAGTGATATGAGTGTGTGGATTTCCGACTGTCTCAAAAACCTCTGGTTTTTGAAAACTAATTTATACCCTAATTGCAGAAATGTCCGGATATGGGTAAAATTGTTGCTATTGGCGGCGGGGAGATTAAGGACGCCAAAACAGGAAAGCTTGAAACTCTTTTGATAGATAAAGAAATAGTCAGGCTTACTGGAAAGGCGCATCCCAGAGCCTTGTTTATTCCGACTGCCAGCGGAGATGCAGAGGGCTATGTTGCAAATTTTGAATACGTTTATGGCAAAAAATTAGGCTGCAAGGTTGATGTTCTTCGTGTTGTTAAAAGTCCGCCTGCGTATACGGAGATGGAAAAAAAGATTCTCTCTGCCGATATTATTTATGTGGGTGGAGGAAACACTTTCAGGATGATAAAATGCTGGAGGAAGCACGGCATTGATAAGATATTGAGAAAAGCCTATGACTCTGGAATCGTTCTTTCAGGCCTGAGTGCAGGTGCTGTTTGCTGGTTTAGGTATGCGAACAGTGATTCAAGCAAAGATTGGAAGCATAAGCCATGGGCTTATTATTTGCGCGTTTCAGGGCTTGGTTTTGTTCCGGCAACTCTTAGCGTGCATCATATTCGTGAGAAAAGGAAAAGAATTCCTGGAATCAGGAGGCAGATGCAAAGGACTCCTGGTGTTGGTATTGCTCTCGATGATTGCTGTGCTCTTGAAATTGTTGACGGTGAATATAGGTTGATTGCTTCAAAAAAGAACGTGTGCGCTCATAAAGTGTATTATAAGAATGGGCGTACTGCTTATGACAAGATTCCGGTGAAGCGGGAGTTTTCTCCAATGGATGACTTGTTGGAGAAGGCATGAATATTATTTCAGAAATCAAAGCTCAGGACAACACTCGCAAGTTTTTGATCGAATTAGATGATAATTTGAAAGTCGAGTCTGTTCTTATTACTCACAAGCGTACTTTGTGCGCCTGCGTTTCTACTCAGGTTGGTTGTCCTGTTGGTTGCACATTCTGCGCCACTGGCAAAATGGGCTTTTCCAGAAATCTGTCAGCAGAGGAAATCGTCGGTCAGATATCGTTAATGCAGTCTGTTACTGAGCAGAAAATCACCAATATTGTCTTTATGGGTATGGGCGAGCCTTTGCTGAACTATGATAATGTTGTGAAAGCTGTTAACGACTTGAGAAAGCAGAGTTACAGTTGGCAAAAAATAACGGTTTCTACCGTCGGCATTCCTGATAAAATAAGGCAGTTAGGCAAAGATACTCAGTGCCAGCTTGCTATTAGCTTGCACGCTCCGAATGATGTAATCAGGAACAAGCTTGTTCCTATTAATCAAAAGTTTCCTATTAAAGATGTTCTTGATGCCTGCAAGGAATTTCCGTTTTCCAGGCACGGTCCTTTGATGATAGAATATATTTTAATAGAGAATGTTAACGATAAATTGGAGCACGCGAAAGAGCTTGCAGCACTTCTGACCCCATTCAAACACATCGTTATCAATCTTATCCAATGCAATCCTGTTGTTTTTTCTCCGCCTTCTGTCGAGACTGCCAAAGCGTTCAAGCAGTGTTTGATAGACGCGGGCTACAAGACCATCATCAGGACAACCAAGGGCGTTGATATTGACGCTGCCTGTGGTATGCTTGCTACCAAAAAGATTTTAAATGCCGTTTGAAAAACCCGTTTTCTGGTGAGTGAATATGTACCTGCAAGGATTGAGTCGTGAAACGTATGATTTGTCTGTAGATGGCAAAGTTTTGCCTCCTAAGCGGGAAGATTCAAGAAACAGCGTTGCTGTCTTTTTGAGGGTTTTGGACAGGGCAGAGAGTGTTGATTGTATTGCCGAGGAGTTTGAAGAGGGAGGCAGTATTCGCAGAGTTACTGTTTTTAATGTTAATACTGGTGTTTCTGCTGTTTTGTCTGTTAATTACGGCGGTGGTAAAGGTTATACTGCTAAGATTTTGATGCGGAAGGAGGAGGTTCAGCAGGAGCTTGCTGTTGATGGTGGTGTTGATGTTGCGGAGAGAAAGCTTTTGAAGGTTTTGACAGATACCGATTATCGGCTTGAGAAAAAGAAGAAAAAGACCACTTCTTTTAATATTCCGGTAATTTCGGATGAAGATGGCAAGTATGCTCATCTCGAGGATAAGTTTCGCACGTAAGTTTTTTAAACAGTCTCATTCCTTCTTATTTTTATGCCGGGATAGTGTAGCGGCCTAGCACGCGAGCCTGTCGCGCTTGCAACCCGGGTTCGAATCCCGGTCCCGGCGTGCTGAATGGGCGTAGCCCCTGCAGTGATTAGTGCAGGGGATTCGAACCCTCCGGGTTCGTCGCGCGGAACGAAGTTCCGCGGGAACTCGGAAACGCGGAGTATCAATATATGCAACTTTAGCGCGTTGTCCGAGTAATCCCGGTCCCGGCGTGTATATCGGTGGTGGCATGAAATCTAACGAGCTTCTTGAGACTATTTGCGGCAGGCTTGCTGTTTTTACTCCTAAATGGAAGTCGATAATTCGCAGGATGAAGGAGCAGCGTCCTGCTACGTGTTCAAGGGATATTGATTTTTTTGAGAGGAGGG
>JAPLZR010000124.1 GCA_026394935.1 Candidatus Woesearchaeota archaeon | reverse complement strand
TATTATGTTTGAGGACAGTAAAAAAGAAATTATTGCTAAGGCGGTTGAGATTTCCAAGCATATTGCTAAGGTTGCTAGTGTTGAGGTTGATGACCGTGAGGGTTATACTGCTGGCTGGAAGTTTAATGAGTGGGAGCTGAAGGGTGTTTGTCTGAGGGTAGAGCTTGGTCCTAAGGATCTTGCCAAGAATTCTGCTGTTGTTGTAAGGCGAGACACTGGCAAGAAAGAGGAAATCGAGCTGTCTGACTTGCCTGTTTTCATTCCTAAAGAATTGGAGAAAATGCAGGCTGACATGTTTGCAAAGGCTCAGAAGTGGCTGTCTGACAATACTGTTCACGCTAAGTCTTGGAAGGATTTTGAGAAAGGTGCGAAAGAGAAAAAGCTCATTTATGCTTCCTGGTGTTGTTCTGCTGAGTGTGCTGAAAAAATAAAGTCAGAGACTGAGGGTGTGAAGTGTTTGACTCTGCCTTTTGACCAAGAAAAGCCTTTTGCGAAGTGCATTAATTGTGAAAAGCCTGCCAAGTCTGTTGGTGTTTTTGCTAAGTCTTACTAGAAACCTTTATATATCAATTATGTATACAAATGATATATGGGTGACTTGGTTCATTTGCGGATTGATAAGGAAATGAGGGCTCGTATTGATGAGGTTGTTCATAACGGCTTGTTTTCTAATATGACTGAGTTTATCCGTGAAGCTATAAGAAAGAGTATAGACGAATACGAGACGAAGAAAGCCATTCGTGGTTTGGAAATGCTTCGTGGCAAAGCGCGTTTGTTGACTAAGGAGGAGCAGAAGCGCGCAAAAGCTGAACTAAAAAATATGTCTGCTTCGGAGCTCTTCAGGAAGTACGGTCTTGATTGAAAAGTTGAGAAAATGATTCTTGTTTCTTGTCACGATAAAATCCGCGTCTCCTTTTAATGCCAGAATTGCGTGTTTTGTGTCGCTTTTATTATCCCCTTTGATATCAAAATATTCGTCTTCAACCGTTACTATTTTCTTTTTCAGCCATTGCAATAGCATTTGCGTGTCTTTTTCAGCGATGTTTCTGTGCAGTTCGCTTAACAGGTGGTTTGACAGAAGGATGTAAAACTCGCAGTTTAGTGTTCTTTTGAAAACTTCAAACATCGAGAATCCACCAGTTTTATGACTGATGGTTTGCTCTGCGCAAACCACAATAGGTTGGATTCTCGAGTGTGTTCAAGAACTACCCAGTCATATCACGTGATGATGAAACTATCGTTCATGCCACTGGTCTATTGACTGGTGGTTCTTGACATGCCGGCTTGCTCAGGTCTTTTCCCTGCTTGTTCTTTCTTTCTAATAGGTAATCCAGGAATACATTTGTGTCAACATAGATTTTCATGTGTTGTATTAAGTTGAACTTCTTAAAGAGTCTATCGACGATAAAATTGAAAGTTTTACGGCTTGTATTGGAACTTTTTCAGGAAAATGATGTAAAAACCGTAATTCTTGCAAGGTCAATTGAATAAAATTTATAAATCAGATAATGTTTCTGTCATTGGGGTGATATTAATGGCTGAAGCAAAACCGATTGGAAAAGTTACTCATTTTTTTGACAAGATTGGTGTTGCAATTGTTAAGTTGGATGCTGTTTTGAAGGTTGGTGATAAGATTAAGTTTGAGGGTCACGGAGCTTCTTTTGAGCAGCCTGTTGATTCTATGCAGATTGACCGTGAGCCTGTAAAGGAAGCCAAGACAGGTGATGAAGTCGGTATGAAGGTTGTTCAGCCGGTCAAAGCAGGGGTTTTGGTGTTTAAGGCGTAAGCTTTATATACCTCTTCTCTTCCATTAATGTCAAGAGGTAAATTATTCTGAGGGGATTTTCATGGAAAATGATATGAAATTGCAGAAGGGTACAACAACATTAGGTTTGGTTTGCAAGGATGGAGTTATTCTGGCAGCTGATAAGAGAGCGACAGCTGGTTTTATTGTTAATAAGAAGACTCAGAAGATTCACAAGGTTACTGATTTTATGGCGGTTACTATGGCTGGCTTGGTTTCTGATGCCCAGCTGTTGGTGAAGCTTATCAAGGCCGAAATCAAGTTGAAGGATTTGATGACTTTGAGGACTTCCAGTGTTAAAGAGGCTGCTAATTTGCTTGCTGGAATGTTGTATATGAATTTAAGAAAGATGTCTATGGTTCCTGGAATTGTGAGTTTCCTTTTGGGTGGCAGTGATTCTGAGGGTCAGCATTTGTATGATTTGGGTATTGACGGCAGTGTTACAGAGGTTGATGATTACGTTTCTGATGGATCTGGAAGCGTTTTCGCTTTGGGTGTTCTGGAAGCTTTGTACAGGAAGGGAATGACTGTTGAAGACGGCACAAAATTGGCAGTGAAGGCTATTAGTGCTGCTTTGCAGCGTGATGTTAACACTGGTAACGGTATTGATGTTATTGTTATCGATAGCAAGGGCATAAGGACCGTTTTCGAGAAAGATGTAACTCCTAAGATCGAAATTTAAATTATTCTAAAATGGCAGAAATCATTAAGGAAATCTTGAAGTTTTTACCGGCAGAGAAAGTATCAGATGCAGCTTTCGAAGCAGCTAATATAGTTCTCTATACGAAGGATAAGGAGTTTTTCCTGAATAATGAAGGGTTGATTAAGCAGGTTGTTAACGAGTTTAAGAAGAGGGTTGAGTTAAGGCCTGATCCGAGCATTACTATGGATCAGGAGAAGGCTGAGAAGGAAATCCGCAAAATTCTTCCTGAGGAGGCTGGTGTTTCGCAGGTTTTGTTTGATGCTCAGCGTTCTATTGTTATTATTGAGGCTGAAAAGCCTGGTTTGGCTATTGGCAAGATGGGTTCTTTGTTGCATGAGGTTCGTGAAAAGACTTTGTGGGTGCCTTTCATTCGTCGTACTCCTGCTTTGCGTTCTCAGCTGATTGAGAACATTCGTGCTGTTATGTATGAGCATTCTGATTATAGGAAGAAGTTTTTGGACAAGGTCGGGCACCGTATTTATGATGGCTGGTTGAGAGAGAAGAAGCATGAGTGGATTCGTGTCACTCAGCTTGGTGCTGGCCGTCAGGTTGGGCGTTCGAGTCTTTTCTTGCAGACTCCTGAATCCAGGATTTTGATGGATTGCGGTATTAACGTTGCTGAAGAGGGTACCGAGGCTTATCCTTTGTTGGACGCTCCTGAGTTTAACATTCAGCAGTTGGATGCTATTATTTTGACTCACGCTCACGTTGACCATTCTGGTTTTATTCCTTATTTGTACAAGCTTGGCTTTAGGGGTCCTGTTTATTGCACTGAGCCGACTCGTGATGTTGCTGCTTTGCTGATGCTTGATATGGTCAAGATTATGAAGTCTGAGAATAAGGAGCCGATTTATGATGTTGATGATGTTAAGGAGTTTGTCAAGCACTGTATTACTTTGAATTGGGAGGAAGTGTCTGATATTACTCCTGATGTTCGTTTGACTTTGTACAATGCGGGTCACATTCTTGGCAGTTCGATGGCGCACTTGCATATCGGTAATGGTTTGCATAATTTGTTGTATACTGGTGATTTGAAGTATGGTAAGACTCCTTTGCTTGATCCCGCTACGACGATGTTTCCTCGTTTGGAGACTGTGATTATTGAGGGTACTTATGGCGGTAAGATGGATATTGGTGTTCCTGCTCACGAGTCTGATGAGTTGTTGTGCAATTATATCAAGGAGACTTTGAAGCGGGGCGGTAAGGTGTTGATGCCTGTTATTGGTTCTGGTAAGGCGCAGGATGTTATGATTATGATTGAGGGTATGGTGCGTCGGGGCGAGCTCGAGTCGATTCCGGTTTACATTGACGGTATGGTTTGGGATATTACTGCGATTCATACTGCTTATCCTGAGTTTTTGAATTCCAATATTCGCAAGGCGATTTTCCATAAGGATCAGAATCCGTTTTTGAATCCTATTTTCAAGCGTGTTGGCAGTCCTAAGGAAAGGACTCAGTTGATTGAGGATGCTGGTCCTGCTGTTATTATGGCGACTTCAGGCATGCTTGTCGGCGGTCCTAGTGTTGAGTATTTGCGTCATCTTGCTGATAATCCTAAGAACAGTTTGATTTTCACGTGTTATCTTGGCGAGGGCACTCTTGCAAGAAGGATTTTCGGCGGTGAGAAGGAATTAATCTTTAAGTATGGTCAGAAGCAGGAGATTATTGAGGTTAAGATGGAGGTCGTTAAGCTTGCTGTTTCCGACCACGCTGACAGGAAGCAGTTGATGAATTTCATTTTTAAGTGTTCTCCGCGTCCTAAGAAGGTTATCGTTCAGCACGGTGAAAGTTCTAAAGTTCTTGACCTTGCGTCTTCTATACACAAGCTTGGCCGTATTGAGACTGCTGCTCCGCGTAATCTGGAAGCGGTCAGGATTAAGTAATCCACTTTGGTGGTCTAAAAAAATCTACTTAAGTGGAAAGATATATAAATAAGTTCTAGTTCTTTACACTAAAGTGGAAAATAATGAACTTTGGGAATTGCTGAACGATGTTGAGAAGTTTAATTACTTGGAATTCCACGAATTGAGTTATAAGGATGATCTCGGGCATTCTGAAGAAGTTGCGTTAAAATTCCCTCGGTGGAGCATTATTTCAGGTTATTATGCGATGCACGATATTACTAAGCTGTTTCTTGCGAGGCAGTTCAGTATTAAGATTGTTAGTCCGAAAATTCATGCCAAAACGATTGCAGCTGTTGAGTATTTCATTGCGGATTCTGCCATTAAGCAGAAGGTTTTGCCGCTGCTTAAAAAGGCACAGCAAACTTTTTACAATGTTGAACGGCTTAGGGAAAAATTGATTCCTGTTTTGCTCAGGAAGGGAAAGCAGGAGCGTGAGCAGTCACAGTATTACGCCGAGGATTATTCGGAGAAAAGAGCGGTTAATCCTCAGAAGGCTGTTGCCTTTTTTGAGGAAATTGTTAAGCCTTACGTGAGGCTTATTGAGGGGCTGCTCTGATGTTGTTGGATGTTTGTCTTGGAACAAGGACTGCGTGGAAAATTTTGTTTGTTGTTATGAGCGCGCCTGGAAAGGCGGTTTCGAGAAAGCAAATCAGCGAATTGACGAAAGCAGGGCACAAGTTGGATAAGTATCTCACTGTTCTTGAGAAATTCGGGCTTGTGCGGAAGGCAAAGCAGGGCAAGAGGTTTCTTTATTCATTTAATATGGAAAATCCGTATGCAGAGCACCTGCTCGCGCTCTATAAGCAGGAGCGGTTTGATTATAATGCTGTTGACTTTGAAATAATTAATATTGTTCGGGATTTTATTTATGGCTTGACGCAGTTTGATTTCAAGATTATCAGTAAAATATTTCTTTTTGGTTCTTATGTGAAAAGAACCTATCACGCGTCTTCAGATATTGATATGGCAATCATAACCAAGACTAAACTGCCTGCAGGAGAGCAATTATTGCATACGCACCTGATTAGCCAGCTGGAAAAGCGTTTTGGAAAGACTGTTCAGCCTCATTATTTTACTGAGGAGGAATTTGTTGCTTTAAGAAAAGCTGGAAATAAGCTGGTGAATGAGATAGCGGCAGACGGGCTGGTGCTGTTTGGGTAAAGAGATCAAGTAGTTTACTTACTGCACAGTGGATACCTTTTTATATTGGTTCTTCCGGGTTTGTTTTATGCTTAAAACCAAACTAGAATCTCTTTTGGAAGAAGGTTTTTCCGAGTTGGGCGGTCTTTTTGAGAGAAGGTGGTATGGTGAGAACATTAGGTTTGGCGCCTCTATTGACGATGCTGGTGAGCCTGTTTCTGTTGATGATATAAGAAAAAGGATTGCGAAAGCTTCCAATCCTGAACAGCGTTTTATTGCGGGTTTTTCTCCTTTTGACTTGTCAGAGTGCCAGGATGATGTTTTGAGCGGGACTGTTCCTTTTTTCAGGCGTTCTGGCTTGTATAGAGGTTTTAAGGTTGTTTATTATGCGTATGCAAAAGAGGATTGTGATTGTTATGAGCCGATTGCTGATAAGCTGGTTCCTGAGGTTGATTATGAGAATCTTGAGCTTTCCTGGAAAGGTCACTCTGTTGCTCTTGTGTTGCTTGGAAAAAAGGTTATGGTCGAGAGCAACCTGGTTGATGATTCTCTGCATTTCTATCCTGCGAATATTAAGGAGCGTTTTGCTCATTTGAAAATACTTGATTCTGCTCCTTATTATCCGGGGCTGGTTTGTGATGCTGTGATGTCTTTCCTTAGATGAATTGTATGTCCACTTCTGTCGCGTCTGCTGTGGGATATTCTTCTACTATTGCTGGTTTCAGTCCTAATTCTTTTATCTCTTTTGCTTTCTTTTGTATTATTTTTTCTGATGTTAGGAGCCGTAATTTCTTTTCATCTACAACGGCATTTATTCCTATTTTCATTAGTTTTTCTTTGAGTTCGAGTAGTTTCGGCATTATTTCTTCTTTCTTTGCAATCTTTAGTTTTTCGTGATATCCGAAGTCCGGTGCTAGGTCTGGCAGATACGCAACTCCTCTTACGAGTGTTCCTTCGTCTGTTATTGCGTCTGTTTGCAAAGCTACATTTTCTGCTCTTTTTTGTATTCTTGTTCTCATTTGTACTGCGTCTTTTAGTTTTGCTGTGCAGTAGTGTCCTGTGAGCCCTTTGGTTTTGGCGTATTCGAGCAGTTCTAGTGCTGTTTCTTCGCTTCCTTTTACTCCGTAGCTTATGTCGTCTCTTGTTTTCATGTTCATTTCGTCTAGTTTGTAATGTGCTGCTGTTGTGTCAGACCTTTCCAGCTCGTTTAAATTCAAGAATTCTGCTTTGTCGGCGATGTAATCTATCAGTTTTTTTGTTTTTTCTTCGTACCCTGGTACTGCTGGTATTTCTACTCCTATTGACCAGTCATATTTTTTTGCGAGTTCTATTCTTGTCCACAAAGAGCTGTCGTCCAAATCAGGGTGGAATCTTATTTCATCCAAGCCCGCGTCATATAATTTCTGTAATCTTTCCTCATTAACCAGTTTTAGTGGCGTGTACAAATGAATATGAAACTTCTTTCCATACTTCTGTTTCAATATCTTGATGTACTTTACGCATCTGTCTACGTTTACCAGTGGGTCTCCGCCTGTTATTCCTGCTCCTTCTGCTTCTGTTAGTCTTGCTTCTTCAAGGAGTTCTTTTGGGTCTTCTATGTCTGAAACCTGCCATTCGTTTGCGTAGACAACATCTTTTCCATACTTGTGCTCGCTTACAGGGCAATAGAAGCATCTTTGCGCGCAGAGTCCCGTGATAAACAGTACTAATTTCTTTCCTTTGACGCACAGCCTGCACCCTTTGGCTAAGTCTCCTGTGCAGTATGAGTGCCATTTTGTTTTTTTGATGTGCATATGGGGTGTTCATGCGCATCCATTTTTAAACCCTTCTTTTCATAACTATCGAGTGGTAAAAATAGAAACATTTAAAAAGGGCGAAAGTATACTGTCGTCGGGAGATGCATGGATCAATTTGATTACGTTTTTACGGATGTTGAAAGAAAGGTTCGCAGTGCCTGTCTTGAATTAGGACAGCGTGAATCTGATGTTTTAAATGATTCTTCTTTGTCAAAAGCTGTTCTTAGCCGTTCTCTTTATGCTGAATTGCAAAAAAGTTTTGTTTCGCTTGCTGTTTATCTTCATTACAGGCACGGGGCAGACGAGAATCAGCTTAAACGTGATATCAGGTTTTTCCGCAGGAATTTTGATGATTCGATTCAGTCATTAAAGGAAAAGACCGGTGAGGAGATTGTTAATTATGCGCTGGTCGCTTATGCTGTCTGGTCTGCATTTGTTCATGACCGCGAGCACGCATTCGCGCCTGATGAAAAGTATGCGTGTGGTCTTACTGATGAACGGATCAGGGAGCAGATAGCTGGCTTGATTTCTCCTAAAAATATTGGTGTGGATCAAGAGGGTTTTGCTTCTATCAGGCATGATATTCAGAAGAGGCTTCACCGCCGGATAAACGTTGTTTTTAATGAAAATGAATCGCTTGCCTGCCTTGTTGATAAATTGTTATGATTTAAGAATATATCTTGACAAGATTTACTGTTTTTTGTAACATTGCAAAGAAGGGTTCGATCGCGGTTTGTTTGCCGAAACCCCATTTTTTCACATCATCGGCGAGTAGTTTCTCGTCATAAAGTCCTTTATTTCTTGCGATGGACAAGTATAACTCCATCAAATCCTGCATTTTCTTTTTATATGCATTTAGGGTGTCCTTGTAAACTCCATCATCGCAGAGGGGAATTATTAGATCGAGCTGTTCTATGGCTGTTGCTAGATGTCCTGCTATTCTTGCTGCCGTTTTTGGTAGTTCAGAGAACTGGGATTTGAAAAGTTCTTTGACGATTGAATCTTTATACAGTCCA
Organism: Candidatus Woesearchaeota archaeon; assembly: GCA_026394935.1. Lineage (GTDB taxonomy): Archaea > Nanobdellota > Nanobdellia > Woesearchaeales > ARS49 > CABMGU01. The sequence goes on along the minus strand of JAPLZR010000124.1, from coordinate 4,347 downwards.
GCCTCACCCAGGACATTATTGTATAATGTTGAGAATATTTTGCCTAATCTTTCTACTCCGTATTCTGCCATATTTCTGGATAATAATATTTCGTTAATAAACTTATCGCAGAACGTTTTTATACTATTTATTTCATCTTGGTTTCATGATATTCATCTTCGACATGTTCGGTGTTGTTGTGAAGTGGAGTTCTGTTGTTGTTTCCAGATGGTGTGCTTATGCGCATGCTTCAGATCCTGAGTTTCGTTCTTCCACTAAGCCTGATTTTGAGCTGTGCGAGACCGGCAAGATTTCTATGCAGGAGTTATGGGCTCGTATCGGCAAAAGATACAATGTTTCTCCATCTGAGTTAGAGCGTATCTTCATCAACTGTTTTGATGAAATAGCAAGACTTGATGATGCTGTTGTTGATATCATTAAACCCCTTCCTGTTTCTATGCTCAGCAATCAGTTTCCTTTGCATTTTGAGTTGTGCAGGAAAAAAGGCTGGCATGACTTTTTTAATAATGTGTTTGTGAGTTTTGAGATTGGTTTTATGAAGCCAGACCCGCGCGCTTATCGTGCTGTTGTTGAAAAGCTTCAGGTTGCTCCTTCTGATATTGTTTTTGTTGATGATAAGGAAGAGAATGTTGAGGCTGCAAAAAAAGCCGGCATGCACGGCATTGTTTTCAAGGATGCTGTTCAGCTGAAGAGCGCGTTAAGTAAGTTTTATAAGTTTCATTAGCTAAATGAGTGCTATGGAGTTCGTAAAAGAGTTGAGTGATTGGTTGGAGAATGTTCTGAAACAGTTGGACCCTAAGGCAAAGCTTTCTTTGAAGTATCCTTGGGAGGCGTTGAAGATTCTTGATAAGTTAACTGTGGAAAAGGAGAGTATTCAGGGTCAGATTGAGACTGGTGTGAAGTGGGATGTTCCTTTTATTCTTGGAAAAAACTCTGTTCTGAAAGCTCCTACTGTCATTGAGGGTCCTGTCATTATTGGTGAGAATTCAATTATTGGTCCTTTTGCTTATTTGCGCGGTCCCTGTATTATTGGCAGTGACTGCAAAATCGGCTCTGCTGAAATCAAGAATTCTATTATTATGGATGGTTCTCATTGCGCTCATTTCAATTATGTCGGTGACAGCATTGTTGGTAAGAGGTGCAATCTTGGTGCCGGCACTAAATTAGCGAACTTGAGGTTTGATGGCGATATCATTAAGATGGGCAGGGACAAGAAGAGCACTGGTTTGAGAAAGCTTGGCGCTGTTCTTGAGTCTGGCTCTCAGACCGGCTGTAATTCTGTTTTGAACCCAGGAACATACGTTGCTAAGAAAGGTGCTGTTCTTCCTGGCAGTGTTGTTAGTGGTTTTGTAGATAAATGACTACTTCTTGGTAGCAAAGATTTATAAGTGCGCCATGAGCAGGTGCGCTTATGAGAATTGTTAATCCTGGAAGGGAAGATGGTCATATTCACAGCCTGAACTTTTCTGATGGCTTGAACACGATTGATGAGATTGTTCAGTATGCCGGCGTGCTTGGTTTGAAGAAGATTGCGATTACCGACCATTCTCAGGCAACGCTTGATCATTATGGTGTTGCAAAGAAGACTTTCCGCAAGCTTGTTGATCGCTGGAAAAATGTTTTTAACAAGGTTGAAGTGGCCTTTGGTGTTGAGGCTGACCTTCTGAACAGGGATGGTGATGTTTGTTTTGATATTGATGGTGTTGATTCTGATTTCGTTATTTTGTCAGCGCATAATGATGTTTTCCAGAACAAGCCGAAGAGGATTACTCAGGCTTATGTTAATGCCATTAAGAGGTATCACGAGAGGATTGACTGCATCGGTCATCCTGACTTCAAGTATTTTGCAAAAGATGTCGATATTGGGCAGGTGACTGGTGCTGCTAATGATCACGGCATTCCGATGGAGTTTAATACTGGCAATTTTGTTCGGGGTTATTCTGACTTGCGTGTTTTGGAGAAGATTCTTGCGCGTAGCAGGATGGTCATGGTAAACAGCGATGCTCATAATTTGTATGAGCTGAAGTACAACCGCAAAGCTGGTTTCAAGTATTTGAAGGAACATAAGTTTTGGGTTCCTGAGCATTAGAGTATAGAAATCCTTTTTAATGCCCGTCTTTCCCGTTTTGTTTATGTGTCGTATGATTGCTGGGGCTGGTGTTGTTGATGTTGAGTACTTGGTGAAGGGTTTGCAGCATATGGCTAAGGCAGGTCATGTGAAGGGTTGGGGTCTTGCTTATCGTTCTAAGAATGGTTTGGTTGTCCGCAAGTCTGCTCGTTCCTGTCTTGTTGATAAATCGATTGAAAAGCCTTTTTTGTCTGACCTTGTTGTTTTTCATGCCCGTAATACTTCTCAGAATGCTTCGATCGAGTTCACTCATCCTTTCAAGGCAGGTCCTTTATGGGCGTTTCATAATACTTGTTTTAGCAATGGTGCTTATAATCCGCGCAAGCTGATTGACCATCTTGCCCAATATCTTGATTTTAAGAATGTTGAGTCTTCTTTTATTAAGGCGATGTCTGAGCTTAGGGATTTTTATGGTGCGAACTGTATTTTGATTAGCCCTGAAAAAATGTTTGTTGGTGTGCGTTATGCGCAGGAGAAAGAGGATAAGTATCAGATGTTTTTTTCTGATGATAATAACAGCACAGTTGTCAGCTCTGAGAGGTTGAAAGACCGTGTTTGGTCTCCTTTGTTTGACCGTTCTTTATTGACTGTTAAGCCTGATGGCTCTTACGAGCGCATAAATTTTTAAACTGGATATTCTACTGTGTGTGAAAAGAGAGGTGATTTGTATGCATAATTGTAATTTCAATAAGACTGCTTTGCTGGTTGATTTTAGGCGTATTATTTGGCGTTTGGACCAGTATAGGAAGGATGCTAAGGCTGCAGGTCATCCTTTGTGCGAGAAAATGCTTAATGAAATAGAAGTTGACCTTAAGAAGCACAGTAAGAAGCTTGAGGATGCTATTGTTGGCTTGTCGAAAGAGGGCAAGTTCGGCTTTTGTGACAAGTGTTGAATGGTATTCAGTTTTTTTTTTAAGTAAACTTTATAAACTAATTTTGGTTTCTTTGCTTTAATGAAAAAAGTGTGTGTGTTTGCGGTAGTTTTGTTATTGTTTTCGGTTAGTGTTTCTGCTTTTTCCTTAACTGGTTTTTTTGCCGGCTTGTTTTCTGCTGGTGCGCCGGTTATAACTAATACTCAGGCTAATCCGATTAAAGTTTATCCTGGGCAGTCGTTGAATATTTTGGTGGCTTTTGAAGATGATGTTGGTATTAAAGAAGCAGTTGCTTTTTTTCCTTATGAGGGCGGTTATGATAGGGTGGGAATGATTTTGTCTGCGGGTAATGAGAAGAAAGGCACTTATTCTGCCACTTGGGTCGTGCATAATACGGAAAATATGAAATGGTATGAGACTGAAGTGGTTTTAACTAATGTTCGCGGAGGGGAAACTGCTGTTTATATCGACTGGCAAGATCCCTTGCAGTCGCATCCAGCAAAAGATATTGATGCGGGGATATTTAAAGGGGATTTTGCTTTTAATGGCAGCCTTGATGTTTATGGCGGCAATAACATTAATCCTTCTTTTCCCGATGGACTCAACGGTACAGCCAAAGTCATGGAACTCTCAGAACTCCAAAGTTATACTGTACCCACTAATAAAACTCTTTACATCCTTACCGCTTACTCCTATCATGCCAATGCTGCGACTATCTGGATTGATAGCCTGCCAGTTTTTTATGTCTATTCTGGTACAACGGGTGGACAGAATAGCCCTTTTTCCTTTAATTCTCCCCTTATTGTGCCTGGCGGTTCAACTGTTTTTGCTAATGAAAGCAACCATGTTAGTCTTTCTGTTACCGCGCTCGAAGTTAATTCTGTGGTTACAGCCAAAGTCATGGAACTCTCAGAAATCCAAAGTTATACTGTACCAACTAATAAAACTCTTTACATCCTTACCGCTTACCATCGTGGAAGTGCTCCGACTATCTGGATTGATAGCCTGCCAGTTTTTTATGTCTATTCTGGTACAAAGGGTGGACAGGATAATCCTTGGTCCTTTAATTCCCCTCTTGTTGTGCCTAGCGGTTCAACTGTTTTTGCTAATGCAAGCATGAACCCGGTTAATCTTTTTGTTACTGGTTATGAAAGGTAAAATTTAAATAAGAAAATGAATTGCCAAAAAACCTTATAACCTCCCTTTTTTCTGCGTAAATGTATGAGGGTGCTATTGTTGGCTTGTCGAAAGAGGGCAAGTTCGGCTTTTGTGACAAGTGTTGAATGGTATTCAGTTTTTTTTTTAAGTAAACTTTATAAACTAATTTTGGTTTCTTTGCTTTAATGA
>JAPLZR010000029.1 GCA_026394935.1 Candidatus Woesearchaeota archaeon | reverse complement strand
AATGGCAGAAATATACGCGAAAGAAGGAGAAAAAATCACCCTGCCAAACACTGAATGGAAAAGCTCAGTAGTCAAAATAGCAGAAGACGACATAACTTTCTTACAGATACCAGAAGAAAACCAAACACTCAAAACACCATTCGGACCTGCAACAATCAACATGACGCCAAGCAAAATATACATCAACTTCCAGCCAGAGCTAAACCTTGTATTCAACAGAAGCTCCGAAATAGGCGGAGGATTCTCAATACCACAGCAATTCCAGATAGTACAAATAAACGACGACAATTTCATAATCAAAAGATACGGAGTCCTTGCAGACAAGACACTAAAAATCACAGCAGACCTGCTAAACATAACAGAAGACGTTAAAGAAGTCAAAGAAGGACCAAACATCTTCGAAGTAAACAGCGGAACTGAAAGTTAGAATTACAAACTTTTCAAAAAAGTTTGATCAAAATTGCTCCTTGTTCGTGACTCGAGAAGCAATTTAATAAATATTTTCTTCGAAAATATGTTTAAAACTCTTCTCTCGCACTCACAATGTCGCAAAGCCAAGTCTAGAATTAATCTTTCTTTTTTGTTGCGCCAGCTTCAGCGCACTTCTCACTGCAGAAAAACAATGTTTCTCCCTTGTACTCCTTCTCTATAACGCCCTCTTCACGGTCACCCAAAGGCTTATGACAATGAGCACAATGACCGCCCTCAACAAGCTCAGCACCCTTAGAAAAACCCTCTTCCCAAGGAGCAATCTCTGCTTCCTCAGTCAACTCCTCCTCACCTTCCTCAGTATAAACATCAGCTTCCTTATCTCCAATCTGAATCTTGATCTCAGCAGCCTCATGAGAACCAAGATGCTCCTCTGCTTCCAAGAATTCCTCGGGCTCATCCACGAACTCAGACTTCTTATCTTTCTCGAAAATACTTCCCTTCTTTTTTGGCATACGTTTTCGACAACTGAAAAGGTATATAAATTTTGCCATACTACAGGCAAGTTATGAACGAACTAAGAAGAAAAGCATTCCATATTGCCTCAGGAACAGCAATAGCACTGCTGTACTACTACAGTCTGATAAGCAAGATACACCTGATAATACTGCTGGCAATTGCAGTAATACTGTTTTTTGCGTACAAATACTACAAAATACCAATAGTGCACCAGCTCATAACAACAATGGAAAGAAAAGAAAACCTGAAACAAGCAGGACTGGCTTCAATACTGTTCCTGCTAGGATGCACAATAACAGTAATATTATATCAAAAAAACATAGCAATAGCATCAATACTAATACTCGCATTCGGAGACGGAACAGCAGGACTAATACGAATGCACACACAAACAAAAACCTGGACAAGCACAATAGCAGGAATAATAACAGCCACAATCACAGCACAATTCTTCGCAACGTGGATGCAAGCGCTAATCACAAGCGTTGCAGCAATGCTTGCTGAAAGAATAAATTTCAGGATAGATGACAACTTATATTTACCTATATTAGCGGGAGCGATACTGACACTGTTAAGCTAAAGATTGAATTAAAAGGCAGGGAATTTGGACTTGACCCAATTAATGATGTTTACTTCCGGATACAATTATTTTTAATCTTGTTGCGGGTATTTCTCCTCTATCTGCTTTTTGATGGTGAGTAGGACACAAAACAATTAAGTTAGAATTTTTATTTGTACCGTTGTTGCTTCTGTGTACTATGTGATGAACGTCTAGGCTAAGTTTTTCTTGGCAATGCGGATATTGACATCTTGTTCCTCTCTGCATGATTATTTTTTCTGCTTCATATTTAGTTAAAGGTGGAACTTTACTACTTTTTCCCGTACTCTCATCCGGATAACTTTCATATTTATCAACAGAAACCGGTCCGCTTGATCCCGATAACGGACTTTTTTCTTTTGTTTGTATGGTTTTTATTATGGGTATTGGTCTGTTATTTTCGTCTAAATTATTTGACTTTTCTTTTAACCAAGTATACCCACATTTTTTACATTTGAAATGATGTCGATTTACTTCCACCCTCTCATTTATTGTGTGTGCTTTATCATTAACTATACTCTTCACAGTTCCGTCAGAATACAAGTATTTTATTTTATCATAATATGTATAGGGGATTATATCTTCCCTGAGTTTTTCTTTGAGCTGTTTTTCTTCTTCTTTTGCGAAGGGTCTTTTACATTGAGGACATCTTGTATTATAAATAAAAAAAGAAGCAATCAATCCTATTGCAAAAACGAAGATAGTCCAAGTAATAGCAGGTGTATAATAATAAATGGAGTAAATCAAAAACAATCCGGACAGAACAGTGATTGTTATAGAATAAATGAGAGGGTCTTGCTGTGGTTTAAGAGGTGCAGTCATATTCAGAATAATCACAATATTACTTATAAAGATTGTGTAGGGGTAAAGTCAAAAATTGAATTATGCTAAACCTCGGAAGTCTCACATTTCCGGACGATTTGCAACTGTCACGAAAGCTTTCCAAAAAACACAGCTAATTCTTCATCATAATCCTTGCTGATATGCATCTTCCATTCAGGAGGGAAACAAGACTTATACCTCGGCCAGGCATACCTTTCATCAACAAAAATCAAAGCGCCACGGTCAGTCTCAGAACGAATACACCTGCCAGCATTCTGAATGCAACGCGTCATAGCAGGCAAAATGTAGCCGTACTCCCAACCCTTCCCAAACTTCTTGTCATAATACGCGATAAGCTCAGTAGTCTCCAAATCAGGCTTGTCCAACGGCAAACCAACAACAATAACAGCCTTAACGATGCCAGGCAAATCAATACCCTCACCAAAAGAACCAGCAGCAACACCAAGCAAAACACCATTCTTTGAAGAAGAGAACTTGTCCAACAGCTTTTGCTTTTCCTCCTTATCAAGCTTAGAAATCTCAAAAAAGACCGGCTTTTTTGTCTCCAAAAACTGCGAAACAGAATCACGAACACTATAACTCGGAAAGAAAACCATAACGCGGCCAGGAACCTTCTCAATAAGACCTGAACAAACAGAAGCAATATCCTTATACTGTTTTTCAGAACGCATAGTGAACTTGGTAGTAGTCCTTGGTACGATTAATGTTAACCTGTTAGCTTCAGGAAAAGGACTTGGAAAAGACTTAGTCAATGCGTCAGGCAGACCAAGAACATCAGCATACATGCTCGTAGGACTCAAAGTGCCGGACATCACAACAGAAGCATAACAATTATCAAAAACATCCTTAGTAAGAATAGCAGGGTCAAGACAGCGATTGCTCAAAGTAACAAGCATGTCCTCCCTTTTAATGTAGCGCACAAAACTATCATCAGAATACTGCCACTCGTCCAAAAATTTTGCAATACTGCCGATATAAGAACCCCTTTTCTCAGCCCTGACCACTTCAGCAGACAACTCGAGCTCAGCAATAAGTTCGTCATAATCCTTAAACTTCTTCAAAGGACCAAGAAAAGAATCATTCTTGATAAGATGCTCCTCCTTAACATTCTCGCCCAGCTTATTCAATACATCCTGAACTTCAACAAGATTAGGAACAATATCAAGATTAAACTTTTTGGCTTCCTGCACAGCCAAACGCATAATCTTGTTAGACAAACGGAAAGTCAGCAAATCACGGCACCTTGAAGGAAGATTATGACCCTCATCAACAATGATAATTGATTGCTCAAGCTTCTTCTTGGTTTTCGCAAACAAAATATTCCTGATATGAGGATTAAACATGTAATAATAATCAGCAATGATGACCTTCGCATTCTCTGCAAGCAATAAAGACATCTCATAAGGGCAAAGATCTTCCTGAACGCATTTCTGCATGACAGTTTCAGCAGGAAGCGGGTCCTTCATTTCAGCAAGAACCTTTTTTGCAACAAAATCATTCTTGCCCCGCACGTTCTCATAAAAATCACACTGCTTGTTTTCAACCAAGTATTTGCAATATTCAGCAAAATCAGACGAAGGCAGGTTCTCAACCTGCTGGGCGCACATCCACTTCTTGCCGATAATACTTGCCACGCCAAAATGAATATTGTTCCTTTCCATTATCTTTTTAGCAGTCTCCAAAACAATCCTGTGCTGAGTATGCCTTGAAGTCAAAAAGAAAACAGTCAAATCCCTCTGCAAAGCAAGCTCAACAGCAGGACAAAGAACTGCAGCTGTTTTCCCAAGACCTGTCGGAGCGTGAGCAAGAACGTTCTTTTTGTTTTTCAACGCATCAGTTACTGTCTCAACCAGTTCTTTCTGACTCGGTCTAATTGCCTCATGAGAAAATAACATCAAAAAAAAGGTTTAAGAAGGGGGTTTAAATGCTTATCGCAAGAACTTTTAAACAGGCAAATTCTGAATATGAGAAATAAAGATTTTATTGACGATAAAAGCAAACCTGCGAAACATTTAAATATATATTCCATTACAACCATTACATAATAATTCGGGGTGGGTCGTTTGAACAAGAATAAAGAAATATTTAAAACGTTCTTCCGAGAAAAACCGGCAATGATGCTGGTTGAACTCAGAAATGCGAAAAATGAGGTATATGCGAGTTCGCTGGCAAAATCAATTGACTGCACGTATTCCCACGTCGTAAAGATATTACAGGAAATGGAAACAGAAGGACTTGTGAACTTTGACAAACAGGGAAGACTGAAATTGTTAACGTTAACAAAGAAAGGCGGAGACGTTGCAAGCAGAATTGATGACATCCGCGGATTGCTTTAACTTTTTTTTTAAAATAAGCTTTTTCTAAGACGCTTTTTTGCATCATAACGAAAATTAGACACTCCTCACAATGCAGACCGAAGTCCCTTCAGGTCTGCTTGTTCGTCGGATTCATAGAAAAACTTATAAAGCGCCCTCTTGGAATGAGGTTTGTTCAAGAGGCAAGTCGGTTTCGATGTCGGAAATTCGCTGAATTTCCGAGCACTTATCAAGAACTTCGTTCTTGAAAGCTTACTTGCACTGGAGACCAAGTTCTTGAACGGAGATTTAACATGGCAAAGATGCATTCACGAGGCAGAGGAACTGCGCACAGCAACAAACCGCTCAAACCAGCAAAACCAACCTGGATAAGATACAAACCAAAAGAAATAGAACTACTGATCGGCAAACTATCAAAAGAAGGAAAAACAGCAAGCGAAATCGGAATGATACTCAGAGACAGCTACGGAGTGCCGAACGTGAAACTGCTGACTGAACGAAGATTACAGCAGATACTCGGAGAGAAAAAATTATTGCCGGAACTGCCTGAAGATATGATGGCACTGATGAAAAAAGCAGTCATCGTAAGAAAACACATGGACGCAAATAAGCAGGACATGACAGCAATACGCGGACTGCAGTTCACAGAAAGCAAAATCAGAAGACTCGTAAAATACTACAAGCGAGTAAACAAGTTACCGCCTGACTGGAAATACGTGCCAGGAGCAGTCAAGATATACACTGATTAATCGTAATCTTTATAAACACGACTGCGGAGTAGTATCAAATATGGGAGTCAAATATTTTTTAATTTTATTACTCATTTTAACAGCATGCGAAACGGCAATACAAACAGTGCCGACTTCTGAATACCAGCCGACAGTCACAGACACAGTGGATACTCCGTCTGTGGATTTATGCAAAGACTTGAACTGCACAAGCGGGCAGGTATGCAAAGAAGGCAAATGTGAATGTTCTTCGAGCACAAAGTTATGCAGTGATAAATGCATACCAAAAGAAAACTGCTGTGCCAACAGCGACTGCACTTCAGGATTATGCACGAACGGTGTTTGTGCTGTACCAAAAGAATGCGCATACGGCGAAGAATTCCAGAACGGGGAATGCCAGTGCGCAAAAGGCAAATTCTACTGCGAAGAACAAAAGAAATGCATAAACAAAGACAGCTGCTGCAGGCACACAGAATGCGACTCGTTTGAAAAATGCATGCAGACAATACTGACAACCTCACTCTGCATAGAAGTAGAAGAAAAGAAATCCTGCAAAACATTCGCAGACCAGGACAGAACAGAACTTTACGATGTAAAAGGCAATGACTACAAAGCCAAACCGACAAACTGGTGGAACGACAAAAGCGTAACATTCCAAATAAACAACCAAAGCATCAGGCTGAAATTCAATGTAATGACTAATTTCTCAAACGCAACGGTTTATCAGGAAGGAATAACAGAATCAGGCGGATACTGCAAAGAAGACACGACAGAGTAATTATGCTTCTTTTTTGAACCATTCTTCCAAATACGGCTCAAGTCTTTTTTTGTTTTTCTTATCAAGTTTTCTAAAATCACCATAAATGATCTTTCTACAGGTTTTGCTTCCGCATTTACATTCCATTTGCCAATCATCTACGCCGTTAACAGAATAATCTGTAGTAATCTCTTCTCCTTTCTTTATGTCTTTCAAAGCAACATCCTTTTGTTCTTCGACATATGTATTAGGCTCACAAGAGTGATTAACAAACCTTTCAGGAGAGCCCATCACATAATATTTCCCGTTACCTGCATAGGTTGTGTGATTTCTATCATCTTCAGAAAGCGAAGACATATCTTTTTGAAAGATTAAGGACTTCGGATGCCAAACGATTACTATTTCACCTTTCTTGAAATTTCTTGCCGCAAATACTCCTTTGCCTCTAATTTTTGAATCTTTTATAACAACATCCATATTGATTATAGCCCCGGGCGGATTCGAACTCGCGCCAACTGCGGTTGGCTGAAGTTCAAATCCTTAGTGCATCGCTGCAAATAAGCTTCGTTTAACAGTGTATAGCTCCGGGCGGATTCGAACCGCCGTCACAGGAGTCAGAGTCCCGTATACTTGACCGCTATACGACGGAGCTGTAAATTTAACCAGCCAGATATGCACTTATAAAGTTTTTGCTAACTTTGACTGAACCTTGGCATACTTTAAAACATTCTCAGAACGCAACAGCAAGGAAACAGCAAGATAAGGCTCTACTTTGCTCAATATTTCCTGGAAACGCGACTCGCCACGGTCTGTGAGCTTCAGAGATTTGCTTTCATAAGAAATAAGCCTCTTCTGCTCAAGATCTTCCAAATTCTTGTACATCGCGCGCTCGCCCTTGCTAACCATGTTGGCAGCCCTTGCGAGCTCGATAAATGCCTTCTTATTCATATTCACAACAAGAGGTTTATCTGCAAAACGACGGTCACACTCCTCATAACACCGCCCCAAAGCAAACAGAACAAACGCCTGCGGTTTAGACAAACCCATAAAGAGAATAATTGTTTTTTAACTTATAAACCTTGCTACCAACCAAACGCTCAAAAACGCCAACAGAACACCAAGGATCAGACCAACAATAACATCAGTAGTGTAATGGCGCCTGGTCATCACCCTTGAAACAGCAACACCAAGAGCGCAGACGATGAATAATGCAGTGAGCAGAGTGCTGTTAAAATACAAAATCAACAAAGTTGCAAAGACAGACGCGCGCATAGCGTGCATACTGGGAAAACTTGACGCATTAATCTTCTCAAAATAATTATGGTATTTCTCCCTGTCAGGACGAAGCCTGAAGTAAAACGTACGAATAAAAAAGGTAAGAGCGTAAGCAAGAGCAAGACCAACAATCACCTGCGAAGCCAACGAAACCTTTCCAAGCACAAAAGCCAGAGCAATAACTACACAAAACAAAGGCACTCCTGCCAAAGCCTTAAGGTCCTGCAATAATTCTTCACGAATCACATAGCCCCGGGCGGATTCGAACCGCCGTCAAAGGGTCCAAAGCCCTCTATACTTGGCCGCTATACGACGGGGCTGCACTATACGCGGCTCTTTGAAGGCTTATAAACATTTTGCTTGCTTAAGCGCTTCTTCCTCAAGAAAATGCAGTCTGCCAGGCACAACCAAAGCGTGCGGAGCAGGACCAAAATCAGCATCAGAAACTTTAATTACTGTGCCAGCAACAATCTTCTGGTCTTTAGCACCAAGCCTTGCAATGCCAACACACCAATCATTCGGAAGGAAAACCTTCTCATTGCGTTTGCGCTCAATCTTCCTTAATAGTTCTATGCCCTCATTAACAGACATAAACCTGTTGTTAATCGGGTCTAAGTCCAAAAGAACCAGAGTATGAGCACCAACAGACTTGTTTTCCTTAATTATGTCGTAATATGACTCAGGCTCAAAATTCTCTTTCGGAAAAGGAATACTAGTAGTCTTGCCAAACTTGTAAACCTGCAAGCCAGTCGCGCCAATAGCGTTAATAATTGAAGCATTATGAATAACTTCTGTCTTGATTTTCTTATCTTTAGCGCGCTGAAGAATATCCCAATGAGTGGTAGCGCACAACGGGTCACCAATGATTAACAGAGCAACATCAGAAGACTTGGCTTCTTTCAGCAAAATTTCAGCGGATTCAACAAACTCCCTGTTTGCAAGTTCAACCTTCTTGCCGTACAATTTTTCCAAGTCTTCCTTACTGCAAGCAAGTTTTGAAGTATAGTGCTCCAAGTAAAGCTTGGAACAATGCTTTATTGCTTCCAAACCTTTCAAACTAATATCCTTCTCATCCGCGAGCCCGAGACCGATTAGAAACAGTGTCATTTTGTATTCTCTGAAATAATCAGTTATCCTTGTATTTTCTGCAGATATCTGCCACTCTTTCCATTAATTTTTTATTATCACGCTCAACCATATCAGCAACGTGCGGAGAAACAGAGAGAACATCAGAAACAAAAGCTCGAACGGCTTCTGGTAAAGCAGAACCTTTGGGAACACTTTCAAGATGCCTTCTATATACTAGGCAGTCCCCTATGCCTGAAACGGAGATGTCTTTTTCCTGCCGAAGCATCTTATCAATTCTAAGTCCAAATTCGGGAACTTCATAATCATCCTCTCTAAACGTTCCATAAACCCTGAAAGCAGGTCTTATGCGCATTGCAAATGTCAAGCTTTGACCGTTTTTTAAGTGGCAAGTGTACCCTCTACCGTTTTGAGGAACACGCACATATGCTCCGCTTGCGCCAAGTTCATCAAGCTCGGATACCGGCCTAATATCAATTGTTTTCATCTGGGTGTTGTTAAGCTCTCCAAATATATAAATTTTGTCTGTCATTGTGTCAACTCTGGGTATATCTCCCTCATTCCATCCAAAAATTTATCTGGTCTTGCCTTGAACCCTGTGGTCAGATCAGCAACGCCTGAAACTTGCCTGTTGCCCACAAGTCCCAGCACATTCCTGAAGAAAACATAAGGCAGGCACACTACAGTATAACCGCAAGATATCTTGGGGGACAGCTAGACCTTCTTAGATCATCAAAAACTGCTCTTGCCAGAACTGTTGCTCTTGAACTCGAACGCATTAGAAATGCGTACACCTCTGACCTGACCTGCAAGTTTCATGCTTTAGTCGGTTTGCGCGATTTCTCTGAATTAATTACTTTATTCAGCATCACATCAACACTTAACTCTTATCAAGCTCGTTTTTTGTGATGATATCATCAAGAAATCCAATAATCTGCATTATTTCCTCACAATCCGTCATAAAAAGAGCACAGAAGACAACAGTATTAAAGATTTATTAAAAAAAAATAACCCCTCCAACTGGAGGGGCCAAGGATTGCCTTCAATCTGCGCATCAAGCGCGTTGGGGGTGGTATGATTGAAGGCAAAGAATTTAACGAATAATTTCGATGCCGAGCTCGTCAGACATCTGCTGGGCAGTTACTGCATGCCTGTTAGGAGTAGCCTGACCAATAATAGCAGAACTCTTCACACCGGTGATGATAGTCATCACCATGATCTTGCCCTTCATATCATCTGAAACACGCGCGCCCCAGATGACATTTGCGTCCTCGTCCATTTCTGTAGTCACCAATTCACCAACCCTGTTAATCTCTTCCAGAGTCATGTCAGGACCGCCCCAGACGTGAATCAATGCGCCAGTTGCACCGTTGTAGTTAATATCAAGCAAGGGGTTCTCAAGAGCTCCTTTAACAGCTTCTTCCACTCTATTGGTAGTGTCGGAACTGCCCACACCTATGGCAGCCACACCACCGTTAGTCATAATTGCCTTTACATCAGCAAAGTCAAGATTGACCAAAGATGGAATTGCAATAGTTTCAACAATACCCTTAATCATAGTTGAAACCAATTCATTAGCAACAGCAAAAGCCTGCTGAACAGGCAAATTGCCGGCAATCTGCACAAGCCTGTTATTGTCAATAACAATAACAGTGTCAGAAGCCTTTCTCAACAGTTCAAGACCGTGCTCTGCCTTTTCAATACGAGCACGCTCAATATTGAACGGCATAGTAACCGTACCAATAACAATCGCGCCCATATCCTTGCAGAGCTGTGCAACAATCGGAGCAGAACCAGTACCAGTTCCTCCTCCCATACCTGCACAGACAAAAACCATGTCTCCGCCTTTCAAAGCAGTCTTCAAATCATTAATGGATTCCTGAGCAGCCTCTGCGCCCTTCTGCGGGAAACCACCGCAGCCAAGACCTCGAGTGCATTCCTTTCCAATTGTGAACTTTTTATCAGCTTCACTAATCTTCAAATGCTGAATGTCAGTATTAACAGCAATAATCTCCGCGCCCTTAATTCCGCGTTTGTACAGCCAGGTAACCATATTATTACCCGCGCCGCCACAACCAATAACCTTAATGTTGGCTTGACCTATAGCAAGTCCATCAAATGTTTCTTCTCTTTCCATTGAAATATCCATTTCATATCCCCCCTTTTGGTGTGTTTTTACTACCCCCACGTTAAGGATAAAAATTAAATATTGGGAGTGTATTAGCTTC
The DNA here is from genome assembly GCA_026394935.1 of Candidatus Woesearchaeota archaeon. GTDB lineage: Archaea > Nanobdellota > Nanobdellia > Woesearchaeales > ARS49 > CABMGU01. The sequence continues at coordinate 4,511 of JAPLZR010000029.1, read as the reverse complement.
CTTAGAAGGTGTTGTGATCGTGCCAACGAGTACAATATCTAGTTCAAGAAAAATGTTATCAAACAACAGCGTTCAAACGTTCGCCAAAACTTTTGAACAACCGAACACTACTTTGCGCCAACAAAGTAAGTGCAATATTTTTCTTTCATTATAAAGGGTTTATAAACATTCTCGTAGTGAGAAATAGATATTCAAGTTACGTACCTTTGCTTCTCGTGGAAATATAGACGATGTAAGGCTCAGAAAAGGGTGTTACTACTCTGGTGTAGGATTTTATTTTTTTCGTCACTAAGATTGGACAGATAAATTATGTGCTGAGGCAGAGCGGCATTTATCGACGAACGAGTGCGACATAAGGGACTTAGGAATGCGTCGTGAGGAGTGTCTAATTATCGAGAACTACTGCTGAAGCTTCCTGACAAATTCCTTGACCATTTCCTTGCCCCTCTGAATTGCTTTCTGCACGTGCTCACCATACCATTCCATATACGCTGCAAGGTCCTTAATGCGATTGCCCCAACTATCAATGTAAGTCACATTCTCAAGAGTGAAACGCAAAGGCACAGGAACTTTCTCGTCAGGATAACCAAGAGGAACAACAGCCTGAATAATGATGCTGTCAGGAATATTCAACAAGCGCTTCAACGCCTCATCCTCAAAAGCGCCAATCCAGCAGCTCCCAAGACCCTCTGAATGCGCTGCCAAAAGCATATTCTGCACAACAGCAGCACCATTCTGAATACTGAACTTTTCACCAGCACGACCATAGAAACGCTTGGTCTTATCAGGATCAGTGCAAACAATAACAATCACAGGAGCAGTACCAATCCAAAACTGCTCAACACACGCTTTTGCAACCTCCTGACGGGCTTTGGGATCCGTAATCAAAATAAACTTCCAATCCTGCAAATTACCCGCGCTCGGAGCAAACCTTCCAGCATCAAGAACATTCCCCAATTTTTCAAACTCGACAGGGATGTCCAAGAACTTGCGAACACTCCTCCTCGTTGCAATACAATCAAGCGCGTCCATTGTACCTCTTTTCAGCAAATATCAATTACAAACTATATAAAACTATTTCTGGAAGTCCTTAGTCATACCTTCAATCTGCTTAATCATCGATCCCAAATCCTGGAACTGAACATCCGAAGGAGGAACAAACATCGACTCAGGAACGTCAGCAGGCTCGCATTTGGAATTCACTTTCTTAGCATTCTCAATAACCTCATCCTGAGATTTCGGCTTATACTGCTGACCAGCATCTGCAGATATCTGCTTAACATCCGCCATCTTCATAATAGTGCCCTGCTTACCCTGCCAAGTATACATAGTGTCCTCAGTGTAAATGCCGTGAGCATCAACAGGCAAAGTATCCATACGCATCCTGCTGCCCTTCAAGTAAATAGTCGCAGTCTGACCAGCCTGCACAGAAACACACTTAATCGGCTTGCCAAGCTGAACAGCCTTAGCAATATCTATCTCTGCCTTATCCACACTCGGCTGAACAGCCTTATCCATTACTGCAGGCTTAGCGCAGGCAACCAAGAATATCAACAAAACAATAAGTTCCCATTTCATTTAAGTTCACCTCTACCACGCTGACTTTCAGCTAAATCACGAATGTCGTCAACTGTATTAATATCTTCTGGTGAACGGTCTTCCCTGAGTTTTACCAGTCTCGGAAATCTAAGCGCGAAACCAGAAGAATAAGTAGGAGACTTCTGAATCTCCTCATAATCAACCTCAATAACAATCTCGGGCTTAACCTTAACCTCGCGACCTTTTTCTTCAATAATCAACGGCTGAAGCAATTGAGTCAACTGCTCAAAACTAACACCCTCCTCAACCTTCTCCTTAATACCAGTGCCAACACGGCCAACCTCAACAAACTCGCCAGTTTCAGGATCACGAACAGCAACAACAAAACTCGCAAGCCACTGACCTCTCTTGCCCTCGCCCCGCTCAGCACCAACAATAACAACCTCCAAAGTATCCATGGTAGGCTTAACCTTCATACCAAAACCAACACGAGAACCAGGCTTGTAAATACCCTGCAAATTCTTCATCATCATGCCCTCATTGCCAGCAAGAAGAGAAGACCTGTAAAACTTCTCAGCAACAGACTCATCATCCGTAATAATTTCCTCTGCAAGCTTAATCTCAAAAGGAACCTGGATGATTATTTTCTCAAGAATTTTTCTCCTTTCAATAAAAGGCATTTTCAATAAATTTTTTCCGTCACAAAACAAGACATCAAAAACGTTCACCTCAACAGGAAACTTCCTTGACATCTCCTCAATATCATACTTCCTCTTAATCCTCTGGCTGATACTCTGGAAAGGCAAATATTTCCCCTTCTCAATGCCGACAACTTCAGCATCAATAATGCAGTCACCCTTAACATTCTTCGCAATCCTCTGAACAACATCAGGAAACTGGGCAGTAACATCCTCCAAACGACGGGTGAATAATCTAATTTTAGCGAACTTGTGAATCTGCAAACGAAAACCATCATACTTGAACTCACAGGCAGCAGGCTTTCCAACATTCTCAAAACCATCCTTGATATCTTTCGCTTTTTTGAACAGCATAACCTTCACAGGCTTGCCAATCTTCAAAGAAACATTCAGCAAATCACCGCCCTCTTTAGCAATCTTAGCAACCTCGCCAAAATCATTAACAACATCCAAAGCCTCCTGAACAAGAACAACATACTTGTCATAATTCATCCTTTCGTCATCAGATAAATCCAATTCATTGGTTGCCTTATCATATTTCACACCTGCCTTGTCTCCAAAAAACGCCCAAACAATAGCATCACGAACAGTACCCTCACCAAGACCAACCCTCAACTCTCCAAGAATAGTACGAATGATGTACTTAGCTTCAACAGGAGAAGCACTCGTCAGCAATTCAGCAACCAACTGAACTTTCCTATCAACACTGCCCAAACCCTCCAATTCCGGAATCTTCTGCAAATTATCAAAAACCTTCTGAACAGACAAAGGCTGAGAAAACAAAGTAGCCTGAGACTTCTTCTTAGTAAGCTCCAAAGCAACAGTACCAATATCGCCGGTTTCCTTCCAAACACTCTCTATCTTGTCCAAAGCAGCGCCGGTAGCAAGAGAAAGAGCTTTAACAAGCAATTTAGCAGCCATGCCAAGCTCGCGCTGATCCCAATTAGGAAAAACACGACCCTGCACCAGCAAAACAACCTTGTCAAGATTATCAGCAGATTTCAAAAATTCAGACAAGATGAAAGTCTTCTCCAAACGCTTGCTTGTTGCCTCAAGCTGTTCATACACCCCAACCAAAACCGAGTATTGCATAAGAAAACGAAAAAAGACATAGTATATATTGATTATTGTCAGTTAGCAGAACTTGCCTGAGCGGGCTTATACGAACGTGCACCGCCGTAATTCCTGGTAACATTCGAAGCACGGTCGCCGGCGATATCAGCCAAATCCTTATCGCCCTTTGCAGAAAAGTATTCCTTCAAAGTATTCTCGACATCAAGCTCTCGCTGAATATCATCATCAAAATACTTGCCCTTCTGGGAAGCGTGCGCGAACTCGTGAGCAAGAACATAAGACTTTGCACGGTCACCAGAAACACCATAATGACGGGCAAGCTGTGAAATCCTTTTCTCGAAGTCGTGAGAACCAGCCAAAACAGCATCCTTACCCTTAATTGCAAGACCAGCAATAGCCCTGTCATCCTTTAACTTTGCAGAAACAATCCCAGTAATATCATAAAAGTCACGACCTTTTGCGCGCAAATAACCATAAAGCTCTTTCCCCTCGCCAGACAAATACTGCTTAGCAACATCCTCAAAACTACCGGAATATTTCTGCCTATCAGCAGGCAAACGCTTCCCCGCATCATAATGCTGACGGCCAAGCCTATCATCCAAACTCTCGCTCTTCTTACTCATTCTTTTCTCTGTTTCAATAGAAGACTCGTGAACTTCAGTTCTTTGATACGGTTTTGCCTCGCCCTTGTAAATACCAGGATCAATCCTTGCAGCCTTCTCAAACAACTCATTCGCGCCAGCACCAAGAGGAGAATCTACAACATACTTCTGCCATTTATTCTGAGATTCCTTTACAACCTCATCCACTGACTGTGACGCATTCATCATAATAACAGGCATAAAGACTCCTGACGATAAAAAGTTTGGTGACAAAAATGTCATTAAAGAAAAAGATCCGGCTGGGTTGAGGTCGTTTCCAGCCGGTTTTTTTAATTTTGTTTCAATCACCTCCGAGTTATACAAGGAGACTCGACGAAACTTGTTTCGTCGTTGCCTCCGTTTTTGATAGAATTCTGTAAGAAAGCCGTTTTAATATGCATTGTGAAGAGAGAATCCGGACGTCAAGTCCATAAAACGCCCGCGCTGAGATTACTCGACGAACGAAGTTCGCCGAGTTCCCGCAGAACTTCGTTCTGCGCGATGACTCGAGGAACGCTTTGCGTTCTCGAGTTCCCGGAAGTCAAAGACTTCCGCGAAA
>JAPLZR010000082.1 GCA_026394935.1 Candidatus Woesearchaeota archaeon | reverse complement strand
GTAATATTTACGGAATGACGTGTAATTCTTTCAATTTTTTGGTCGATAGGCTTGTTAAGGAGTAAAACATGTATCTTGATGAGGTGATATTTATGAGTGAACAGTATACAAAGGAGGATGTTGCCCTGTTGAGGAAAGAGCTTATGGCTATAATGAGAAGAAGGGTTATTGCGCAGGCTAAACTGACTTTTTTGTGGGAGGAAGAGGATCTTGAACGGAAATGTCGTATTGGTGATGAGCCTGAAGAGTCGTTTGTGAAAAGGGGGCGAAGCATATGCAAATGGGACGATAAAGCCGCAGAATATGTGCAGAAGGAGATGGAAGCTTATGATAGTTATGTGGATGCCTGCTGGTTATATCAAATGGAGACTGGCAAACCGTTATGACTGTGCTCTTGCTGTAATATTCCCGAGCAGGTCAAAACTCACGCTCACCACGTTTAGGAGGTAGTGGGCTAGTGAGGTTTCCGCAATATGTTGGGTTTTTTGCATTGTACGAATCTAACTTTTTGACCTATCCCCGTGGGGGATGTTCAACGATCACAACTTGTCCTAATGCCAACCCAATCTTTTCATTGTCAATATGGTTTTTCAACTATTTAAAATCTTGAATTGTGCGCACATTCAGGTTGCGCTCTTGTGGGCAAAAGCCTTTTAAACGGTGTTTTCTTTTGTGCGCAAGCGCTCTTGTGGACTTTGTTTTTTTTGCGATGGCATAATGTTTAAATAAGCGATTTGATTTTTCAGAAAGATATGGAAAAGAGGTTTGTTTTGGTTTATGATGAAGTGATGCTTGCACAGCTCAAAAAGCTTGGGGAAGATGCGAATCTGCGTCAGGTTCTTTCTGATATGTTTGATAAGATGGAGTTTTTGGGTCCTCGGGCTGGTGAACTGGTTGATTCTCATTTGTTTATTTATGAGATGAAATCAAAAAGGCCGCCTGTCAGGCTTTATTACAAGCATATGAAGGAGACCGATGAATTGTATGTGTTTGAATATGAGATGAAAACCAGTGAGAAGAAGCAGGAAAAGACGATTCATAAATTGCAGCTAAAAGCTGAAGAAAAATTCAAAAGCCAAGATCTGCCCGGGTGAACTTTTTTCCCTGGATGTTCTGCATGAATTGGAGAAGTCTTTTGTACAGGTCTGTTCTTCGCAGTGTCTCGAGTTCTGCCAGCATAACCTGGTATTCTACCTTGGGTATTGTTATTGTTTCCATATGAGGATTGGTTGTGTTTATGCTATATAAAGTTTTCCGTGTATCTTTTCGTGAGACTTAGTCTCATTTTTTTGTGCTACCTGAATTAATTTCGGGCTGGATTAAAATATTTACGGATTTTGAGCATTAAACCAGTAATATTTACGGAATGACGTGTAATTCTTTCAATTTTTTGGTCGATAGGCTTGTTAAGGAGTAAAACATGTATCTTGATGAGGTGATATTTATGGGTGAACAATATTTGAAAGAGGATGTTGACCGGTTGAAGAAAGAGCTTATGGCTATAAGGCGTAGAAGAGTTATTTCTGAGGCCAAGATTAACTTTTTGGAGGAAGAGAACGAGCTTGAGGGCGCATGCCATATAGGCGGCGAGCCTGAAGGTGTGTTTAGGCAAAGATGTGAAAGTATATGCAAGTTATGCAAACAGACCGTGAATTATTTTCAGCAGGAAATAAAAGCCTATAATGGATATATGAATGCCAGCTGGGCATACGAAACAGGTATGAACAAGCCGTCATGAGCGGCGGGAGCTCCAGATGGCCAGGGCAACTGTAAAGGAATAACTTTAAGCGTACGTGTGGGTGATGGAAGAGGTGATTTTAGGATTATTTTTTTTAGGTGTATAAGTCGACTTCTTTGAATTCTAGTGCGGTATACGCGTCTCTGAATGCTTGAATTATTTGGGATATCTCTTCTTCTGTACTGGTTTTTTTTAGTTCTGCCAGGATTATGCTGCGCAGCGCATCAGTATCTTCCAATATAAGGCGGTCTATTTCTTTGCTAACTTTTTCGTATTCGTCATAATCCGCAAATGGGGCGCCAAATTTCTTGATAATTGCATTGTAAACGCGGTCAAATAATTGTTTGTAAGAGGGTTTTGATTCGGAACTGGCTTTTTTCGTGCTTTGCCGGGATTTCTTGCCCGCGGCCAATTCTTCTTCATTAATTTCTTGTTCTAACAGAATTGCGTGAATGACTTGCTTAAGTTTAGAAGGCAGGCCGCGAACACCCGACCCGAATCCCGGTTTTAAAGCGCTTGAAACCAATACTTCAGTTGTGGTGACCAGTTTGCGAAG
>JAPLZR010000070.1 GCA_026394935.1 Candidatus Woesearchaeota archaeon | reverse complement strand
GCGTGCCTGTTTGGCAGACAGTTATTGTTCCTTAGATTTTCTTTCTATGAAGTTTATTACTTTGTTTGATTCTGTGCTTGGCGGCTGTTGAACTGATGGTTGTGCTGGCTGTTGTAATGGGGGCTGTGTTGGTTGTTGAATTGGTGGTGCTGGCTGGACTGTTGGTATTTTTGATGGTGGTCTTGGCAGGAGTACCTTGCCTTTTACAACCAGGTAAGCTGTGCAAATGCTTGTTGCAAGGAGCAATATTGCTACTGTCCAAATAATCGTGGTATATACGTCTATTGGTTCTTTTGGCGTTTCCGTCTGTGTTGCTTGTCCTGTTGTTGGGAGTGTTTCCTGTTTTGGAGGTTCTGGTGTTACAACAACAGGTCCTTGTGGCTGAACTGGCGCTTCCTCAGTGGGAGCAGGTCCTTGAACTTCTTCTGTTTCTTGCAGGCTTGTCGGATTAAATGTGGGTGTTGCTTGTTCAAGACTGCAGTAGCCGGGGTATGCTTCTGGTCGTTCGCACATTCGGTTTATCATTTCCAGGTTTGTTCCGCAACAGCTGTATTGTGCATAAGCGCAGGTTTTGCATCCTGAGAACACGTATTGTTTGCTTCCTCCGCTTCCTCCGCCTCCTCCGCAGTTAGGTATTGTGGTATAATGACAGTATCCTTGGTCGCAGTAGTCTGTTGTGCATGAGCCGCCGTCGTTGCAGTCTGAGTCTCTATAGCACGTATCAAGTGTTATTTCTCCGTCTTCATCCTGGAATTGTTGTGTTGAGAATGGCTGTGATGCCTGGTCTGTTGCTGATGCGCTTTGAAATATTAGAGGGCTCGTTCCTTGTTTTATCGGCGTGTATCTGATGGTTGCTATGTTTATTCCTGTTTGTGTATCGCAGTCTGCGTTTTGTATGCTTAAGCCGTTTACTGATATTGTTGTTGTGTCTGATGCAATAGTATGTGAACCGCTTCCTTCGCGTATTGTCACGCTTGCTGGTTTGACTATTCTTGGATCGTGGGCTATGACCATGTTTGCTGATTTGACTGTTCTTTGCAGATGCGTGTTTGACAGGCAGATGTTGACGTCGATTGGTGAATTCACTGTTCCTCTTACTTTGGGCAGTTTTAGTTTTGTCAGCGGCGCTATCACTTTTATTTTCGCTCCTGTTCCTGTTGCTTCTATCGGGTTTCCTTCGCTGTCGCTGACTGTTAGTTCGGTTATGTCCAGCTGGTATTCTCCTGCTGTCGTGCCTTCAGGTATTGTATATGAAAGCGTCATTACCGGTCCTGTTCCTGCTGTTATTCCCTGCGTGTTTCCTCCGAATGCTGAATATGCGGTTGTTTTGTCTGGCGTGTTTTGTGTTGCTCCACTTATTCCGCCTTCCAGTCTTGCTCCGTTTGTTGCCGTCGAGAAAGTTATTGGGCTGCTCTCGATTATTTTTGCTGAGAATCCCCATATCGGCGCGTCGTTTTGCAGGTTTAAAGTCATGCCGACTGTTTGTCCTGGCTCTCCTGTTGTGGGCGATAGCGTGAATGTTATTGCAGCGCTTGCGCTGGTCGCCATTATTATCATTAGCAATAGTGTTGTTTTGTTCATCTCTTTCTTTGTGGGATTATTGGAAATTGGTATTTAAGTGTTTTGGCAGAGCAAAGCATTTAAGTAGTGAATATTTCCTAGTAGTGAGAAAAAGAGACTATGAATCCGCGCATCAGGATATATGTGGCATTTGGATTGTTGGCGTTCTTTGCTTTGCTTATTTGGAATCCCGTCTTTACCGGGCAGGTTGCTGGCGGAGAGCCTCAGAAGGTTGTTGTTATCTTGAAGGCTCATGCATTGAGCAATGGTATTACAGGTGCTGTTTCTGCTGATGATTCAGTTGTCGAGCTGAGGGCAGCCACTGAGATTGCACAACAGGAGGTTTTGAATGATGTTAATGCTCCTTCTTTGATGGACAGGATTACTGGCAATACTGCTCCTGATGTTGAGGCTGAAAGGACTCTTGAGATTGTTCCTGCTATGATTGTCGAGGCTACTCCTGAGGGTATTAAGGAATTGAAGGCTCACCCGTTGGTTGAGGCTGTTTATCCGAATATTGATTTTGAATTGCTTCTTTCTGATAGTGTTCCTTTGATTAATGCGGATGATGTTTGGCCGTTGCAGATTAATGGAAATTCTGTTGATGGCAGTGATGTTAGTGTTTGCGTGATTGATACTGGTATTTCTCTTCATACTGCTTTCCAGAGCAGGGTTGTTGATCAAAAGTGTTATTGTTCTCCGAATTGTTGTCCGAATGGTCAGTCTGTTGATGATTTGGCTGCTGATGTTCACCCTATCAGCCACGGCACTCACGTGTCAGGCATTATTGCTGCCAATGGCCAGTACAAGGGTGTTGCTCCTGGTGCGAATATTGTTTCTGTGAAAGTTTGCGGCACTACTTGCGCTCTTGCTGATATTATTTCCGGTATGGATTATTGTTTGCAGGTTAAGGAGACTTACAATGTTGTTGCTATCAGCGGCAGTCTTGGTGATGGCGGTAATTATCAGACGCAGGAGCAGTGTCCTACTTTCTTTGATTCTGCTATTAATGCGGCATTTGATGCAGGTGTTACCAGCGTTTTTGCTTCTGGTAATAATGGTTATTTGACTGGTATTAGTTATCCTGGCTGCAGTCCTAATGCTATTGGTGTTGGTGCTGTTGATAAGAGTGATGTTATTGCAAGTTTCTCTAATAGGGGGAGCTTGCTTGATGTTCTTGCTCCTGGTGTTTCGATTACTAGTACAAAGGCTGGTGAGGCTTATGGTGCTTTGTCCGGCACTTCTCAGGCAACTCCTCATGTTTCTGGTGTTGTTGCTTTGGTTCAGCAGGTTGCTAAAGCGCGTAGTATTCAGTTGACTCCTGCTCAAATTCGTCAGATTTTGCAGGATACTGGTGTTTCTATTGGCAGTTGGAAGCGTGTTGATGCTCTTGCTGCTGTTCAGTCTGTTATGCCTCAGAATACTGCTCCGGTTCCAACTATTACTGCTCCATCAGAAGGCGCAACTTTGCAGTCTCCTGTTACTTTGGAAGGCAGCGCGACTGATACAGAAGACGGAACTCTTGCACCAGAAAGCTTATCCTGGACTTCAGATATTTCCGGTAATCTCGGCACAGGAAACTCCCTGCAGGCAACACTAACTGCAGGACAGCACACAATCACTTTAACAGCAACCGACAGCGGAAGCCTTACTGATACAAAAACTGTTCACATTACTGTTCAGCCTCAGAATACTGCTCCTGTTGCAGCGATTACTGCTCCATCAGAAGGTGCAACTTTGCAGTCTCCTGTTACGCTAGAAGGCAGCGCGACTGATACAGAAGACGGAACTCTTGCACCAGAAAGCTTATCCTGGTCTTCAGATATTTCCGGTAATCTCGGCACAGGAAACTCCCTGCAGGCAACACTAACTGCAGGACAGCACACAATCACTTTAACAGCAACCGACAGCGGAAGCCTTACTGACGCAAAAGTTGTTCACGTAACTGTCGAACCGATTCCTGGCAATTCTGCTCCTGTTGCAGCAATTTCTGCTCCGACTGAGGGTGCAACTTTGCAGTCTCCTGTTGCTTTGGAAGGCAGCGCGACTGATGCAGAAGACGGAACTCTTGCACCAGAAAGCTTATCCTGGACTTCAAGCATTGACGGTAATCTCGGCACAGGAAACTCCCTGCAGGCAACACTAACTGCAGGACAGCACACAATCACTTTGACTGCAATCGATAGTACTAATGCTGTTGATGCTGAAGTTGTGCATGTTGCAGTTCAAGCACCTAACACGCCTCCTGAAGTTGTTATTTCTACTCCGACTGATAATGCTATTCTTCAGAACCCGGTTGCTTTTACCGGCACTGCAACTGATGCAGAGGATGGCGCATTGACTGGTGTTTGGAAAGAGGGTGAAACAATTTTGGGCTCTGGCAATAATCTTGTCAGGAGACTTGCTCCTGGTCAGCACACGGTTGCTTTTACTGCGATTGATTCCCAGAGTGCAGATTCTGAGGATTCTGTTGTGTTTTACGCTTGGACTTGTCACGTGACTCTTGATCATGATGATAATGGTGTTGATATTGGTGATTTTGTTGTTTTGCTTGAGCAGTTTGCTGGTGAAAGCTTGTCCTGCATTAGTCCTCAGTCCGGCTGTATTGTTGAGCTTGATAGAAATGGGAATGGTTTGGTTGATATCGGCGACTTTATTTCTTTGCTGACTTCGTTCTCGCAGGGAGCTATTCAGGACATGAACGGCCAGCCGTGTCAGGCTTGAGTTTTGCCGCTATTCTTTGCATTTCTGGAAGAGCTGCGTGTGCAAGGTGCACGTAATTGCTTTTTCTGTACTCTATTGCTCGTCTGATTGCTGCTTCAATCGCGTTTGTGCTTGCTTTGCCGTGTCCGACAAGAGCGTACGCATTCAGGCCAAGTATTGGCGAGCCGTTGTATCCGTCTGGGTTCAAGAGGGCTTTTAATTTGTAAAGCGGGCCTTCTCCTTTTTTGTATGCTCGCAGACTTTCAAAGGTCAGCATTCCCGTGAACAAACTGCCCAGTTGTTTTTCAACTGCAGCTGTTGTTTGCGCATAAATTTTTGCGGTGTGTCTGTCAGTAACAACAATGTCTATAGGATAATCTCTTTTTCCTCTGGTTATTTTTCCTTTTATCAGGTGCTCGGGTTCTACAAATCCTATGTTTTCATCGATTGCGCGGATTAATCCCTGCGCAAAATTGTCTCCTTTGACATCTTCTTCTCCATTGCTGAGTATTGCTATGTTTGGTTTTCTGTGATTTTGTGTTCTTTTTCCGCTGACGATTGAATTATATGCTCCCTGTATTGCTCTGAAGAACGCATACGTCATGAAATCCAGTTTATCTCCTATGTGCTGTCTGAAATCAAAATCATTTTTTTCAAGAACTGCATTCATTTTTCCTAATATTTCATCAAGATTATTTCCTGTTATCATCCTGTATTTTTGGCTGCCAGGCACTCTGGCGAATAATTCGTTTAATCGTTCCAAAAATCGTCCTTCTGGTTTTTTTGCCAGCAGTTCTCTGATTTGCGACCATATGGTATTGTAATACTCTTCTGTCTTGAAATCAGCAGTGCCGTCCCTGTAAGTTGGGCAGAACTTGTCCAGAAGCAATAGGTCTTTTTCCATTAGTTTTTGTGCTAATGTTGCGTGTTTGACCCTGTGAGTCATGGCTCTCGATACTGCTTCTGCTGATTTTAGGAATATGTTTCCTCTGAAGCCGTCTACTGCTACCATTTTTGATTTTCCTTCAAATGCGTCTAATGGTGTTACAATGCCAACATATTCTTTTAATTGTTCAAAAAATCTTTTAGCTCCCTCTGATGCGGGCGTGTCAAGCATTCCGATTGTTGGAGTGCTTTTGTCGTCGTACAGTGTTTCAGCAAGTATTTGTGTTAAGATGGCTGAGATGAACAAATCGATTGGTTTGGTTGTCTTGTATGCTCCGACGTCGTTAATGTAGAAATACTTGTCTAGCCCATAGGGCATTCTTGTGGCTAAAGAAGGTCTGATGTGGTGACTTTTTATTTTGCCTAAGGACTCGCACGAATTAAAAGCATAACGGACTACTGCTGCGCTTTGTCCGCTTGAGTAGATTACGTCGAGATGCCCGGGCGTCCTTTCAGTCTGAGGTACTGCTTGTTTCAGGTCATTTGCAAGTCTTAAGATTGTGGTGTCGAATTTAACCATCTCCTCTGGTTTTTTGTCCATTGGAAATTCTTGCTCTATGTCGCCGACTACTGTTACGTTTTTTCTGCCTGCAAAATGTTTTTCAACCTTTTCTCTGTTCTTTTTGTCAGTGTATGCAAAGAATATGACGGGCTGGTCTTCGTATTCCAGGCTTACTCTTGTCAGCGCTTCTATCGCTCTTTCCAGATGTGATATGCCATTGTCATCCGGATCTCCGCCAGGCACGTCAATTCCCACGTTTATGTAGTTTTCTTGTGCCATCCCCACCCACGCAGCATATTTAAAATAAAAATGGGCCCGCCGTGACTTTCAGGTTCCAAAAGGAACTTTTGAACACGGGACCGCTCGATGTCTAGCCTGGTTGGCAGGATATCAGTCGAGTGCTCCACCGAACTAAGCTACGGGCCCTTATGTCGTGAGGGGAATATGGCGGTTTTTAAACATTACTATGCAACAAAGCGAAATCAATATAAAGGGGAATATGTATATTGCTCTTATGAAAAAGCTGGTGATATTAGTATTTGCACTAGTTCTGATTGTTGCAGTTGCTGCTCTGTACATCTTGATTAAGTCAGAGGGCATCTCTGGCCAGTTGACCTGCGATCAGTACGAGAAGAGTGGTTGTTATTATGACCCGTTTGCTAATACTGGCTGCTGTTTTAGTGTTACAACTTCTGAGGGCGGCACGTATGATGAGTGTTATTTGTCTTACAAGTATGCAGTTACTGCCTACCAGGAAGCTTTGAAGGATTCCCAAAAGGTCAAGGGTGGTTTGGCTTGGGTTGGCGGCTTGCGTGCTGGTCCTGACTGTATTCATTAGACCCGCTATTCTTTTATAGTCTTATTTTCTTGATTATCCCTATGAAAATCGCTGAAAAGACCTCAGATCCTGTGATTAATCTTGCTTTGGATACTGTTGAGATGAAGAAGCAGGCTTTGGTTTTTGTTAACGCGAAGCGTTCTGCTGAGAAGGTTGCAGAGGATATTTGCAAGAAGTCTTCTTTGAAGAACAGCGAGCTTGACAAATTGTCTGAGAGTGTTCTCAAAGTTCTTTCTCGTCCTACTAAGCAGTGTGAGCGTCTTGCTTTGTGTGTAAAGCGCGGCATTGCGTTTCATCATTCTGGTTTGCATCATAAGCAGAAGGAGTTGGTTGAGGATGCTTTTCGCGCCGGTGTTGTGAAGATTATTTGTTGCACTCCGACGCTTGCTGCCGGTGTTGATTTGCCCGCTTTCCGCACGATTATTCGTGATGTTCGCCGTTTCACCGCGCACGGGATGACGCACATTCCTGTTTTGGAGTTTTTGCAGATGGCCGGCCGCGCTGGTCGTCCCAAGTTTGATTCTTACGGAGAGTCTATTGTTATTTGCCAGACCGAGACTGATAAGGAATACATCGTCGAGCATTATTTGAAGGGCGTTCCTGAGGATATTTACAGCAAGCTTGCTGTTGAGCCTGTTTTGAGGATGTATTTGCTTTCTTTGATTACCACCAGGATTATTTCTTCTGAGGAGTCTATTTTGGATTTTTTCAGCAGGACTTTTTGGGCGCATCAGTATAAGGATTTGAACAGGATGGCGCGGATTATCAACAAGACTTTGTCTTTGCTTGTTGATTGGGGTTTTTTGCAGGATGTTCAGGAGGGTTATCGTGCGACTGCTCTTGGCAGGCGTGTTGCTGAGCTTTATGTTGACCCGTTGACTGCTTTTAATTTGTTGAACAGGCTGGAAAAGGCAACTCACATAAAATTGAAATCTGTTTCTTTTCTGCACGCTGTCAGCAGTACTTTGGAGATGCGTCCTTTGCTGCGTGTCAAGCAGAAAGAGCAGGAAGAGGTTGAGCAGAAGTATGCTTTGCTTGAGTCGTATTTGCTGGAGCACGAGCCGAGCATGTTTGAGCCTGAGTATGAGGATTGGCTTGATGGTTTGAAGACTGCTTTGATGCTTGAGGATTGGATTGATGAGAAGGATGAAGAGTGGATTATGGAGCATTATGACTGCCGTCCTGGAGAAACAAGAGTTAAGATTGATAATGCTGACTGGCTGTTGTATGCCTGTCACGAGCTTGCCCGTTTGATGCAGTATCAGGATTTGTTAAAGGAAATTATGAAAGTTCGTTTGCGTTTGAAGTATGGTGTTAAGGAGGAATTGTTGCCATTGATTCGTTTGGAGAATATTGGTCGTGTGCGTGCCCGCAAGCTTTTCCGTGCAGGGATTAAGGATTTGGGTGATATCAGGAAAGCTCCGATAGAGAAATTGACTGACATTCTTGGTGTTGCTGTTGCAAAGTCTGTTAAGGCGCAGGTTGGAGAAAAAGAATTCCCGGCTGGTGTTGAGTAGGGGATTTTGGCAATTTTTAAAAAGAGGAGCGTAATAGAAATATTAATAAGTACCTAATCAATAAAATTGTGCGTGATGAAGTTTCAAGATCTTGAAGAAAATTATGAAGAAAATTTATTGAAATCAGTATATGGAGATGATTATAAACTCCAGGGCAAATTAAATAATATGAAAATTGCACGACGTTGTCG
>JAPLZR010000005.1 GCA_026394935.1 Candidatus Woesearchaeota archaeon | reverse complement strand
TTTGCTGCTCTCCGCCTGAGAGCTGTGTTGGCCTGTTGTTCATCAATTTGCCAAGCCCTACAATATTTAGCAGCTCTCTTGCTCTTTTTGCTGCGTCCTCATTGCTATACTCTAGAAATTCAAGAGGGAGCATGACATTTTCAAATGCAGTCATTGAGTGAATCAGGTTGTACTGCTGGAATATGAATCCGATTGTCTTGCCTCTTAATGACGCAAGGTCTGACTCGCTCATCTTGCTTATGTCCCGTGATTTAAGGTAGATTGTGCCTTTTGTTGGCGTGTCAAGGCATCCCATGAGGTTCATCATTGTTGATTTTCCGCTTCCTGATGCTCCGATTATTGCTACAAAGTCTCCTTTTTGTATTTCCACACTGACTCCTTTTAGCGCAACTACTTCTACATCTCCCATTTTGTATATTTTCCAGACGTTTTCTAGTTTTAGGATTGTTTCCATAGCATTTTTTTAGTCATGTTGACTAGTCATTTGGTGCTTCTTTGTCAGATTTTTTAGTTCTATTATTGTCTTAATCATACAAACTTTTATATATACGCCGGAAACTACTTATAAAACGTTAGTGAAACCAAGTGAAACCATTTGGAAAAAATTAAAGGGGTTTTGAAACGAAATGAAACTGGATTTTGCTCATCATAAGCTGCACATGATAGTTTTAATTATGTGCTTTCTATATGCTGGTGCTTCTTTGGTGTTTTTCATTACAAATTATTCAAATTTCCAGCGTGCTGAGGACATGGAATCTCGTATGCGTGATGTCAATCAGACGCCTGATTTTTCCAATATGTCTGGAATTTTTCCGCCTCCTCCAAGACCTGAATTTAGGGAAGACAGGATGGCAAGAGTTGCCCGAAATACTATGATTACGTCTCTTATCGGCTGTATTGTTTCTATTCTTGCAGGAATATCTATTCTTGATCTTGTCAGGAAGAAGGAGAAAAGGGAGCTTACAAAGAGCATTATTGAGTCAATGACAACTCCTGAAGAGAAAAAGGTTATTTCTGCTTTGGAAGATGCTGGTGGCGAGCTTACTCAGGCCCAGATTGTTGATAAGGTTAGGCTTACTAAGGTTAAGGCGCATCGTATTATCAAGCATCTTGAGCAGATGAAAATTATTACAAAATACCCGTATGGTGTTACTAATAAGATTGTTCTTGAGAAGATTAGCGAGAAGAACGGGAAGTAACTTTTATAAACCTCTGCTCAAACTTTGCTTGTATGCAGGCAGTTATATTGGCAGCTGGTGAGGGAACGCGTTTGAGGCCTTTGACTCTTCAGACTCCTAAAGCAATGGTTCCTATTAATGGCAGGCCTATGCTTGAAATTCTTCTTTCCCAGCTTAAGAGTGCGGGCATTTCTGATGTTGTTATTGTTGTTTATTATCTGAAAGAGAAGATTATGGATTATTTTGGTGATGGCTCGAAGTTTGGAATGAAGATTAAATATGCTGTTCAGCAGGGCATTAAGGGTTCTGCTGATGCTGTTGCGCAGGCAGAGCCGTTCGTAACTGACAAGAGATTTTTCGTTATTGCTTGTGATTCTTTGTTTGAGACAGACTTGTTGAAGAGAGTGATGGCTCATAAGTCTGAGGGAATGTTTACCTGTAAGGAAGTTGAGGACGGAAGGCGGTATGGTATTTTAATCACAGAGGGAAAGCGGGTTAAGCGGATTATTGAGAAGCCTGAGGTTCCTCCTTCAAATCTTGCTAATTTTAGCGTTTATATTTTTCCAGGGGAAATCTTTGATGCGTGTAAAAAAGTGCCTGCCGGTTTGAAGGGCGAGCATTGGCTTCCGGATGCCATTCAATTGCTGATTGACAAGGGTGTTGTTTTTGAGTATGAAATCAGCAAACATATTCTTGATATCGGCACTCCTGAACAGCTTGCTGAAGCTCAGGATTTGGCGAGAAAGCTTGGTTTGTGAATTTAGTAATTCTGCAGGAAAGCTTTATATTGCGACCATAAAAAGCTGTTTTGATGGATATTGAGCGCAGGGTTCTGGACAACGGCTTAAAGGTGTTTATTGAGAGAAAGCCTATCAGGGAGTGTGCTGCTTATCTTGTCGTTAATGCTGGTTGGGTTAATGATACTGTTCCTGAGATTGGCCATGTTGTTGAGCACATTCAGAATTCTGGGAGCAAACTTTATAGTAAAAGGGGTGCTTTGAATTATGTCCGGTGCAATGCTTTTACTGAATTTCAGACTACAAAATATGTTTATGAGTGTTTTTTTCCTGAAGATTTGCTTCGGGTTTTGAAGAATTTGAGGAAGGTTCTTTTGAGGCCTCATATCAGGTGGCTTGACAGGGAGCTTATTGTTGTGCGCAAGGATTTGGAGGAAAGTAGTTCCAGGGAGGGGCGATTGGATGAGCGTATTTTTGCCATTATATCTCCTAAGCACGATAAATTGATTCCGAACAACAGAACAAGTCGTTTGAGTCTTGATAAGATTGATAGTGCTGCTTGTTGTGATTTTTTTAACAGGTTTTATTCTCCTGGTAATTCTTTTTTGTATGTTACTGGAGGTTTGAATTCAGGACTTGAAGAGGGTATTGGTTGTTTTGAGCGGATTAGGGAGAAAGGATATGCTAAGCCTGTTACATTGCCTGTTGAACGTGTTTTGGAGAAGAGAATTGAGTTTTCAAGAAAAGGAATAGAAAAGCCTTTTGTCAAGATTGCGCACCAGCTTCCTCCTTTTTCAGGTCTTTCTTTGCAGAGGAATATTGCCAAGACTTTCCTGTTTCGGTATTTGGCTGAAGATTACGGTCCGATGAACAGGAGGCTGCGTGACATTCACGGGCTTTGTTACAGTTTTGATATTGCAGTGTCATATTCCGGCAATGCTGGAGAGGCGATTTTAAGGGTGGAGACAGAACCTGATAATTTTTCTTTGGTTGAAAAAGAATATTTTAAAGCGCTAAGTCAGATTTCTTTGAAAGGTATTGGTAAGGATATTCTTGAAACTTTTAGGAAGGGGTATCAGATCCAGTTGATTCATAAGGCAACTCATTTTGATTTAAATCGGATTTTCCATGAGATATTGCATAATCTGCAGCCCTCTGATATTGAACAGGCTGTTAATCATGTTGACAAAGAGGATGTTGCTTATGTTGCCAGAATGCTGCTTGACAGAGGTTATGTTGTTGCTAAGGGTCTGTCTTGATTCCTGCGAGCTCAATCGGTGATTTTCTTGAAGAATATTTTTTTTCCGAGATGTCGTATCAGTCCGAGATACAGTCCCATCAGGGGTTTTCCGTCTTCATCAGGCAGGCTTTTTCTTTTATCTTCTACGTAATCAGCTACTTTTTCCCGGTTTTTCATTACGTATCCTAATACGAAAAGCATGATTGTTTTCATTTCATTGCTGCGGTCATACGTCCAGAGCATGTTCTCGTCCATTGATGCTCTCAGCAGGGCATCTGGTATGTATTTTTTGCATTTAGGCACGTTTCTCCACATGTAAAAGGCAGTTCCTATGCCATCAAGCATCTCGTCAAGTTTTACATCCGCGGGTTTCCCGTCGTTCAGCATTGGCCTGTATTGTTTTAGCACTTCGTCGTCTATTATTTCAAATATTTTTCCGACAAGTTTTTCAGGGTCGTATTTTTCGTGCGGAGGGAATTCCTCCCAAACTTGGGGATAAAATTCATCATCATATATTGTGCTGACGGATGCGACGTTTCCGTGCGTCTGGACTGAAACAACTTCTTTGTATTCATCTTCTATGAGCCTGCAGAGAATAATTTCTTCTTCTGTCTCATTTCTTCTTTCATATTTTATCATTAATCCGTTAATGTCAGAAGTGGTTATTCTGTAGAGGGGAAAATTTATGTTTCCAGTCATAATCTCGTATATTCTGTCCATTTCCTCGTGTGTTAGGGATTTTTCTGTTTTCATCAAAAAAGCTTTGGCTTTTTCAGCGCTGTCAGCAGGGTTGAAACCGTGCTTTTTCAGGTCAGCATCAGCCAGCCCTCTAATCGATTCGCCTGCATTTTTAACATAAAGAACTCCTTTGTCGTTCAGTTCTTTGATTAAAACTTCTTCAAGCATTTTTCATCTTCGGCAGTATCCAGTATGCAAACACCGCTATCAATATTATGCCTATCCAGAAATATGTCCAGCTTATTATTCTGAATGCTGTTAAAATCAGCAGCAAGATGCACGCAATAATTCCAATTAAACCAAGTATCTTCTTTATCTTCATTTCGCCTTATTCACCGCTGCAATCGCAACTTCAATCTGCTTGTCAGTTGGCTTTCTTGTTGTTAGTTTTTGTGTCCAGATTCCTGGATATGTGAGCCATTTGAGGCATTTGATTCTTGCGCTGAACTTGAGCAGTTCGTATGATATTCCTGCAACTACTGGTATTAACAGTATTCTTGCCGGCACGTTGTAGTACCAGTGCGGTGTTCTTACGATTGAGAATAATACTATGCTTACTGCTACTACGAATACTAAAAGGCTTGTTCCGCATCTTGGGTGTTCTTTTGGAAACTTTTTGGCGTTTGTTATTGTGAGTTTTTTCCCGCTTTCGTAGCAGTGTACTGTCATGTGTTCTGCTCCGTGGTATTGGAACATTCTTTTGACGTCTTTCATTATTCCTATTCCTGCAAGGTATAGGAAAAATACCGAGAGGCGTATTACTCCGTCAAGTATGCCGAATTTTATCGTTTCCGGGCTGAACACGAATCTTGATGCGTAGTATGGCAGTAGGACAAACAGTCCTATTGTTAGTATTATTGCTATTCCGAATGTGACTATCCACTCAATTGGTGTTAGTTGTTCGTCTTCGCCTTGCTGGTTTGCGCTCCACGTGAGTGCTTTTATTCCTACTATCATCATTTCAAATAGGTGTATTACTCCTCTGATGAGTGGTATTGCGAGAATTTTGTGTTTTTCTGTTGCGGAAACAAATGGTTCTTTTTTCGTTATTATTTTCTTGTTGACTCTGACCGCCATTGAGATGTTGTCAGTGCCTTTTATCATTACTCCTTCCACGATTGCTTGTCCGCCGAGTGATTTCATAGTTCTATTGAGCTCCCTGGTTCTAGTATTTTTACTGGGACTTTTGCGAGTTCTTTGAATACTTCTGCATCGTCTTTTGTTCCCACTATTCCTCCCCAGTGTATTGGGATGGAAAGTTTTGGCGCTATCATTTCTGCGTTTTTTGCAGCTTCTTCTGGTGCTGCTGTGTATGTTCCTCCTGCTGCTATTAATAAAATGTCTGGTTTCATGTCAAGTGTTTGCGGCAGGTAGTCTGAGTCTGCCATGAAGTATATTGTTTTCTTTTCTGCTATTATTACGAATCCTATTGCAATATCTTCTTCTGTGTGTCTTGGAAGGTCTGCGTGCGGGTTTGTTACCGGCATTCCTACTACTTCCACGTCTTCAAATGTTTTGCTTTCTCCTGCGTGTAATACCCCGCAGGGGTAGATTTGGCTTGCCACTTCTGGCGTTCCTAAGACGTGTGTGTTGTCGCCTGTTGCTTTTTTGACTTTTTCCATGCTGCAGTGGTCGAAGTGGAATCTCGAAATAAGAATTATGCTGGAGGGTTTGTACCATTCATCTGGTCCTGCATACGGATCGATGTAGATTACTTTGTTGTCTGTCTCAATCTTGATAGAAGAATGTCCTAGCCAGGTGAGACGCATAATAGAGCTTGGGCTCGGTTTATATTTAAAAGTTTACTTCAGACCATCAAGTTTTGTCAATAGTTCACCATAAACTTCGCGTTTTTTCTCTTTGGATAATGAGAACAATGTTTTTTCTATCAATATCTTTGAAATCGTGAAGATGTAGTTTAGTTTTATCATGCTGTCTTTTATAGCTCCTTCTTTTTTTGTCAAAGGCACTCCTTTCATTTCCAGGTTGCTGGTTATTCCTGCAACGACAACATTGTCAAATTCTTCAAAAAGGACTAAAGCAGGCCTTTTTTTGGTTTCAAAAGTGTCTGTAAACTGCACGGTTGCTAAGACTACATCTCCTGATTTAGGCATTTTCCCACGCTTCGTCTTCTTTGTTGTCCCACAATTCCTTCATTTTTGCCTGTTGAATCTTGTGGAGAAACTCGTCATATTGGTTGTTCTTCCTGATGTTTCTGAATACTTCAATCATTCGCAGAATGAGCTCATTATATGTCTGTCTGGGATATTCCCTTATCTCCTTTAACGAGTTGACAAGAGATTTGTCGAGTTGTACAGTTGTCGCAGTCATTATATATCAGTATATAACTAATGCATAACGAGTATATAAAGTTTACTAATTTACTTTCTGTCCATTCCCCACATTCCTGGTCCTAAGAGCCAGAGTGCTATTGTTGCTAATAATAGTGCTGCGTCTTTTAGCGGGTGTGCGAATCCTCCTAATGGGCTGATGACCATTGATACGAACAGTACGAGTGCGATTGGCACTGTTGCCCATTTTATTTTCCAGCCAACTATTACAGCTGCTCCGCATAACAGTTCGATTAATATTAGCAGCCAGGCAAAGAATGATGCTATTGGGAATCCTAGGCCTGCAAGCATTGTTTTGACTCCTGCTGGGCTTATTATGCTGAATATTCCTATTGTGAGGAACAGTCCTCCTATGCTTATTCTTAGTGCGAGTGCTCCGTATTCTTTCATTGTAACCACCTCTGTGTTTGTATTCTGGTGATTGTTAATAAAGATTGTTGGACTGGATAACTGGTTTTATAATCATCATTTTCGACTTGCATATCGAAAAGTTTAAATAAAACCCATATTCTACAGAACATATGATGACCGTATCTGAGGCCAAAGTCGCAGTAAGCGATGGTTGTCTTCATTTTAATTAGTCTGAGTTCTAAAGTTGGTGGTTGTCTTCATTGTCGGTTGTGATTATTCTTCATTTATTTCGCAGTTCTGGTCTATTCTCTATGGCGGTTGTGGTGTAACGGTAGCATGCAAGACTGTGACTCTTGCAGACCGGGTTCAACTCCCGGCATCCGCCCTATACTTATTTTATGATTGTTGGCGGATGACGGACCCGCGGAACGAAGTTCTGCGTTGCCCGGCATCCGCCCTAAATATTTATAAAGAACTGGAGGGATTAACATGAACATGCAGTATCAGCGCATAAAAGGGGCTGAGGATTTTTATCCGGTAGAGCTGGCTGTTGAGAAAGCTATAGGTGACAATCTTAGGGAGCAGGCTCGCAAGTTTGGTTTTCAGGAAGTTAATATGCCTGCTATTGAGACTATTAAGCTTTTGACTGCGAAGTCTGGTGAACAGGTTAAGGAGCAGATTTTTGTTCTTGAAAAGAAGGGTGCTGAAGAGCTTGGCTTGAGGTTTGATCTTACTGTGCCAATAACTAGGATGTTTGTTTCTAAGCAGAAGGAGTTGCAGAAGCCTGTGAAGTGGTTTGCTGTTGCTCCTATGTGGCGTTATGAGGCTCCGCAGGCTGGCAGGTTAAGAGAGTTTACTCAGTTGTCTGTTGAGTGTTTTGGTTCTGATAAGCCTGAGGCTGATGCAACCTGCATTAATATCATTATTGCTTGCATGGAGAGCTTTGGTTTGACGTCAAAGGACATTAAAATCAAGATTAATAACAAGAAGTTGCTGGAAGGTTTGCTTTTAGAGCTAGTCAGCAAGGATAAATTGGAGGATGTTGTCCGTATTATTGACAAGTCTGCTAAGATTAGCGAGATTGAGTTCATGCAGGAGTTGAAAAAGATTGGTGTTAGTGAGCAGAAGATTGAGGTTATCAAGAAGATTATCAAGATTCAGGGTCCTCCTTCTTGTCTGGCCAATATTCGTGAGCTTAATCCTAAGGAGCTTGCTTTGCAGGGTTTGGAAGAGCTTGAGAATACTTTGAAGTTTGTTAACAAGGAGTATGTTGTTGTTGATTTAAGCATTGCAAGAGGGCTTGCGTACTAT
This sequence comes from Candidatus Woesearchaeota archaeon, assembly GCA_026394935.1. Taxonomy (GTDB): domain Archaea; phylum Nanobdellota; class Nanobdellia; order Woesearchaeales; family ARS49; genus CABMGU01. Next base: position 2,065 of record JAPLZR010000005.1, on the reverse strand, counting down.
ACTGGCAATGTTTACGAATGTTTTGACAGGGAAGGGAAGTACAGGGCTTTGGCTGGAGGCGGCAGGTATGACCAGCTTGTTGAATTGTTTGGCGGTGAAGCAACTCCTGCTACTGGTTTTGCTATCGGCACTGCTACTTTGACATTATTGCTGAAGGATAAGGGTTTGTTGCCTAAAACAAGTATTTCTCCTGATTATTATGTTGCGCCTGTTGATGAGAAAGTGATTCCAAAGGCTATGGAGATTGCTTCAAAGCTTAGACAAAAGTTCTCTGTTGATATTGATTTGATGCGCAGGAAGCTTGCGAAGCAGTTCGAGTACGCTAATTCTGTCGGCGCAAAGAAGATAGTGATTGTTGGCGAGAAGGACTTGGCAGAAGGAAAAGTTACTGTAAGGGAACTGGCAACTGGTAAGGAAGAGAAAATTAGTGTTGATAAACTATGAAGCACAAACTATTGCGTCCAAATCAAATCATTACGTTAAGGGACTATCCTTTATACAATCCGCACATTCTTAGGATTTATTTCAGGGTTTTCAGTAAAAATCAGGGTAAAATATTGCCGCCTTGCCCGGTTATTCACAAATCTTCAGGAATTCCTTTTGTGAAAGGCAAAAAAGCATTTAATGCTCATTTGCAAAGTTTTCTGGATAAGCATCCGAAAGCAGAATATTTTCTTTTGGATGGAAGTCATAAGACTACTGCTGCGGCCTTGTCAAGGAAATTGATTCCTGTGGTTGTTATTGAAAAAGATGAAGATTTCAAGCTAGCCAAAAAATTAATCAGAATTGGTGAGTTTTTTGGCTGGTATTCAGTTGAAAATTCGATTAAGGAAGCTGTTAATAACTTGGCCAAGCATCATTTTGGTGCTAAAAAATTCTTGACGGTTGAAGAGAAGGCAGAATTGATGGTAAAAAATAAGGATGTTCCGGATTATATGATTTCTTTTTTCAAAAGATAAGCTGGCTTAACGAAAAACCAAAGCGTTTTTATATGATGAAAGCCATATAAACTGCATGCGGAGAATAAATCTCCATAACCACACCACTTTTTCCGATGGTAAAAAAACTCCGAAAGAGTTGGTAGAAGAAGCTATAAGCAAAAAATTGGATGTTATTGCATTAACGGATCATTTTGAATATTTTCTGGGTTTTTCTAATTTCAAGTCAGACATTTTTTTGTATTTTAAGGTATTGAATCATTTGAAAGAAAAATATGGTGGAAAAATCAGGATTCTTGCAGGGCTGGAAGTTGATTTTAAGCTGGTTAATCTTGCTGATTTGCCTTTTGAGTTTTTCAAGGATTTGGATTTCGTTCTTTTTGAAAGAGTCTTCACATTTGAAGATTTGGAGCGGTTGATTGTTCTGAAAACCGAGATTCCTGTTAGAGTGGGTTTAGCTCATCCTTCTTTTGATGCGTTTAAGGATTTGAGAAAATTAGTGGACCTTCTGGAAAAAAATGATGTTTTTGTCGAGCTTAATACTTCCTGCTATTATGATTTTTCACCTCAGGACAGGCCGGATTTGCCGGAACATTTTTTGATGTTTGAGAAGCAGACTGGCTTTTTCAAGCTTTTGAAAAACAGGAATGTTGATTTGTCGATAGGTGCTGATGTCCATAGAATTGAAGATGACGTGAATGATTTGGACAAAGGATACGAATTTCTAAAAAAGATGAATTTGAGCAAAAACTTGATCAAGTTTTGATTTTCTCAATTTTATCCTCTCTCAGGCAAACGGAAATAATAGAACATTATTTAAATGCTGAAGCATATGCAAAAAACAGATAAATGCAAAAAAAGAGGCAGGATAATGGCTTTCGATTTTATCGTATTGGGCGCGACAGGGATGCAGGGAAGAATTGTCGTGAGAGACCTGCTGGAAACAGGTTATTCTGTATTGTTGTGCGGAAGGGATAAGCCGAGAGTTTCGCATTTCTTGAACGCTTATAAGAAAAGAACAGGATTCAAATTTATTGAGGCGACTAAAATCACCACGATAATCAATGCCATAAGATTCTCAAAGTCAAATGTTGTCATAAATTGCATGGAGGGAGATTGGAATTATG
>JAPLZR010000142.1 GCA_026394935.1 Candidatus Woesearchaeota archaeon | reverse complement strand
TGGATGAACATTATTCGAAAGAGGATGTTGACCGTTTGAGGAAGGAGCTTATGGCTGTAACGAGGAGGAGGATGCTTGTTGAGACGAAAGTGAGTTTTTTGCAGGAGGAGAGCGAGCTTGAAAGTATGTGTCGTATAGGTGGTCAGCCTGAAGATATGTTTAGGGAAAGGTGTGCGCGTATATGCAAGTTGTGTAAGAAAGCTATGGGTTATTTGCAGCAGGAAATAGACGCCTATAAGAGATACGTTGATGCCAGCTGGTTATATCAAATGGAGACGGGCAAATCGTTATGAGTGTGCTCTTGCTGTGATGTTTCCGAGGAGGTCGAAGCTCACGCTTACCACGTTCAACAGATGATGGGCGAGCGTTGTTTCTTTTTTGAGCAGGTCTTCGCCTGTGTTTGTTAGTTGTTCTTTTTGCTTGATGGTGGTCGAGAGTAATTCCATGTTGAACTGGTTGTATAGTTTGTGCATGTTTTCGAGGAATTGTATTGTTTTGTCGTAGTATGCGAGCAGTTCTTTTGATGCTTTCGTTTTGTGTTTTTGTGCGTGTTTTAGCAGGTATTTGTACTCGTCGGTGATTTTCTCCATGCTCCATATGATCAGGTATGTGAAGGCGTAGTTCTTGGTTCCTTTCTTGTTGAGGTAGCGTTCGCAGTAGCAGGAGAACTTGTTGTTTGCTGTTTCGAGATTTTCAATGTCCTTGTTGGTGTAGTCTGCTTTTTCTATGGCTTGGCGTACTGCTTTGGCGTATTGTAGTGCTGTTTGGAAGACTTTTTGCTCGTACGTCTTGAATTGTTCTTCTGTTTCAGCAATTACTGCCTCAAACACGACTTTTTCTTTTGATTCCTCGATGACTTCAAGTCCTAATAGTGATTGTTCTATTTCGCGTTTTGACGCTTCCAGCGCTTTTTTGTCGGTTATGTTGAGGATTTCTATGTGGTCGTACCCTGCGATGTACAGCTTGGCAAGAATTCTGTGCGCGTACGGGTGTAGGGCTGAGTATTGGAGGCTGATTTTTGTTTTGAACCCTGTTGTTTTTGGAGTGCTTAGTACGAGTTTTGGTCCTGCTTCTTCGAGGGTGACTTCATCGCCTTTTTCAAGGCCGTACTTGCGTGCCCATTTTATTGGCAGGCTTATGACTTTGGTCTTGCTTAGTCCTTGCTCGACTATTTTCCGCTTCATAGGGGTTTTGTATATTGGTGGATATTTAAGCTTTTCTAAAAAGAATATGCTTTTTAATAAAATATAGGTTAAATATTTATTATTGAAAATGTCACTACTCGTCTATGACCAAAAGCGTGGTGAACAGTGATGACTCAGAAACTTGCAAGTTTAATGGTGGACAGGGAAACAGCAAACTTGGTGCATACTTATTGTGTTTTTCATGATTTGAAGATGCAGGATTTTGTTAGCCAGGTTATTCGGGAAAAGCTTGGAGAGTTTGAGGAGCGGCTTAAGCGCTTGCGGTTTTCATGAAATCATTATTTTATGAAAAATTAGGAGATATAAACTTCAGCGATTTCCTGTATGGAACTCGGGATGGTGACAGAAATGACAAACGACGAATGTGGGTTGGTAGAGATGTGGAAACAACAGGAACAGAAAAGGAAAATCGAGGACCAGGAGGCCGGCGAGATTGAGTCGCTCATCAATAAAGAACTGCAGGAAGCAGGAGAATGGTATGCTCAGGCACGTTCATTATGTTGCAGGCGCAGGGATCGCTCGAAAGAGGATCGTCTGAGAATCAGGATGTGCTATGTTGGACGTATGTACGAGGCGTACCGTAAATATCTTGGTGATGAAACAGAGAAAGTGTAAGGTTAAGTTGCGCTGGTCGTATTATTGGCTTCCTGGTTTTAAGTTTGTGAAGAATGGCTATGTGCCTGAGGGGGGAGATGGAGCTGGAAGAGGTAATCGTTGATCTTGAGCGTATTAATGATTTTTTGCGTTCAAGGAGGGAAATAAGGCTGTCTGATGCAGATTATCATCTTTGCGATACCTTGCTTCGCAGGGGAATTGATGTCCGTAGAATCTTGCACGAGCTTAAGATTGTGAAGGCTTGCTATGAAGTGTAGCGTTTTCCTGATGGTTCTCAGGTGGAAGAGGGATAGGCTGCTTGTTCGCACGTTAAAGCATATGCAGGCTTCCCGTACGATTCCATTTCGTGAGCTGCGGAGGGAAATAGTGAGGAGTACTGTTTTTTATCTCTTGCAGGATTTAGACATCATTAATCAGGCAGTGTATGAACATGCGGGAATGTATTTGTTTGTGAAGGAGAGGAAGCGTTTGGGAAAGCACAAGTTTGAGAACGTGTTTCGGATGCAGTCTGAGCTTACTTTCATCGAGGCAGGGCGTGTGGTCTTGGTAAAATGCGAAAGCACGTAGATATTGATCCGGAAACGCTTAAGAAAGCGCAGTTGTACTGTTTGTTGAAGGGCATGACGTTGAAGAAGTTTGTGTCAGACACTGTTGAGAAGGAATTGGAGCCGTATAGGGCGTGGTTTGAGAGTCTGCCGGTTGAAATGTAGTGGAAGAAATTTTAGAATAAAAACGAGCTGAGAAATTTTCGGTTTAAGTCCTGTTAATCCCCTGAGCTAGCAGGCGAAACGCGGCAGAGAGGCGAAGCGACGAAGAAGTCACAGATTAGGGCTTTCTAAATGAGAATATACTTTCTCAGAGAAAGAACTTATGTTTGAATATACTTTTTTGAGAAATGGAAGTACATTTATATCAGTATTTGAAAATTTGAATGAAACCCAAATAGTTCTTTTAACATTTAGGC
>JAPLZR010000093.1 GCA_026394935.1 Candidatus Woesearchaeota archaeon | reverse complement strand
GAGTATTCCCATTCCGTTTTTCTGCACTGCTTTGGCAACTTTTGCGGCATAGTCCTGGTAATCGTCATTTTTGACTAATTTGTGTGCTCCCCGGTCTTTTACAGCGTAGCCTTTCTTCTGTAAAAACTTTTTCAGGTGTTCTTTTAGTGCAAACCCTGCGTGATCTGCTCCGAGATGTATTATCATGCCTTTCCGTTGCTCCCGAACACCTGCATTCTGTGTTCGACTACTTTCTGTATTAGTTCTCTTGCTGGCAGCAGTATGTGTCTTGGGTCGAAGTCTTCTGGTTTTTCTGCTACGAACTTGCGCACTGCTGCATCAAATGCCAGTCGTATGTCTGTGTCTGTGTTGACTTTGTTTATTCCGTATTCGACTGCGTGGATGATTTGGTCGTCTGGGACTCCTTCTGGTTTGCCGAGTTGTGCTCCGTAGCGTACTGCTTGTGTTACAAGCCATGCTGGCACTCCTGATGCTCCGTGCAGTACTAATGGCATATTGAGTCTTTGTTTGATTGTTTTCAGCAAATGTAAATCAAGCCTTCCGCTTCCTTCGAATTTGTATGCTCCGTGTGATGTTCCTATTGCTATGGCGAGCGCGTCTACTTTTGTTTTCTTGACGAACTCAACTGCAGCATCTGGGTCTGTGTAGATTATTTCTCTTGCAATGATTTTTTCTTCTGCTCCGCCTATTGTTCCGAGCTCTCCTTCCACTCCGATTCCTTTTGCGTGTGCCCATTTGACGACTTTGGCTGTGTTTTTGATGTTTTCCTCGAAAGCCAAATGGCTTCCGTCGTACATTATTCCTGTCCATCCTGCATTGATGCATTTCTTGATTATTTCCAGGTCTCTTCCGTGGTCTAAGTGCAATACAACCGGTACTTTTTGTTTTGCTGCAGTGTATGCGAGGGCTTTGAGGTAATCGCGTCCTGCATATTCCAGTGCTCCTTGTGATGTTTGCAGTATTACTGGTGATTTTTGGGAGACTGCTGCGTTGATTATTGCTTGGGTGACTTCCATGTTGTTGATGTTGAAAGCTCCGACTGCATAGTTCTCTTTGTTCGCTTTATTGAGTATTTGTTTGAGTGTTACTAACATTTTATTTCCTCCACGCGTGATGCGCTTTTCGCCTTTTTCTCAATCTCTTTTCTCGACAAAAGTATGTTTGTTGCTCCGAAGTGTTGTATTACGCTGATGGCTTGTGCTGCTCCCCATTTGAGTGCTGTTGGTATGTCTTTTCCAAGGATTGTTGCTGCTAAGAACGTGCTTGCGAATGAGTCTCCTGCTCCTGTGGGGTCTGTTACTTTGACTTGTTTTGGCGTCATTGAATGCATTTTTTTGCCGTCGTACGCGTATGCTCCTTTTGCTCCGTCTGTTATTACCACGATTGGTATTTTTTTCTGTAATTTTTTCAGTAATGTCTTCGTGTCTGCCATTAGTCCTGTGAGCGCTTGTGCTTCTTCCTTGTTTAATACCAGAATGTGGCAGGCATCCAATATCGGTTTCAAATATCTCATTCCTTTTTCTGCAATGTAAATGGACGGGTTGAACAATACTGGTATTTTGTGTTTTTTTGCGTATTGCGCGATTTTTCTCTGTGTTTTGTGGCTTTTGCCCAGCA
>JAPLZR010000006.1 GCA_026394935.1 Candidatus Woesearchaeota archaeon | reverse complement strand
CACAAATTTTCAAGTTCTGGAATCGTTAATCTTTGTACTTTTTCGTTCCAGAATACTTCTTGCATAATTCTCGGCAATATTGTATTTCTTTCTGGAAACTCGCTTAGTCTTTCCGGCTTGTTTCTGGCGTAATCACAAACAGTGTATTGTCTGCCGTTTATCGTAAACAAGTCAGGCATGATTGCTTCTATTCTATATCCCGTATCTGCTAATGCTCTCGCTACATTTTCGCTGCCGAATGCTCCGCCAACTGGCGTTCTTACCTCGCAAAACCTGGTTGCGTTTGGGTGCATTCTTTCCCATGTTTCGATGAGAAATCTTGCAGACTCATACGAATCAGCAAGCGGCATTAATCCGCTTGATGGCTTTAGTCTTCTGTTTCCTTCAGGAGGATTTGCACTGTTGTCATTTATCGGGGTTACAGCGCGAATTTGTCCTGAGCTTTTAGAGTATACTGCCAGCCAGGTGGGCATTCTTTGAAAGTATGGTTCCATTTCTCTTTCTAGTTCATGCAGTCCGTGCGATCTTGCATAGTGTATGAACATCCTTTGGTCTCCGAGTTCTTCTATCATTTTACATCACCGTTTCTTCGAAGACCGAAAGATTTATAATAACTTAATGTTATCTCAATAACAAATAATAAAGGAAATGTTATGGTAACAGTTTCGCATCTGGTCGAGAATATTGTTGAGAAGAAGCCTTTTCTTGAGGAGGCGTTAGCCAAAGGCATCATTAACTATGCCGCTCTTGCAGAAACCATACAGCCCGAGATTGAAAAGGAATTGAAAATAAAGGTCAAGACTTCTGCCGTTATGATGGCTTTGCGCAGGTTTTCTGAGAAGCTTGAGAAAAGCTTTGTTGGTCAGGCTCCGATAAAGTTCAAGGAAAGCGATATTACCATCAGGTCTGACTTGTTTGAGCTTACAATATCGAAATCTCCTTCAGTTATTAATAATGTTAGAAAGCTCTATGATGTCGTTGATTTCTCGAAAGGTGATTTTTTGACGATAACGCACGGTCTTTACGAAGTAACAATAATCGCTAGCCGAAAGCACAAGAGCAGGATTCAGAAGATTCTTGAGAATGAGGAGACTGTGAAAATAGTTGACAATCTATCTTCATTGACTGTGAAGATTCCGATAGAGGCTCTTGAGAGTGCTGGCTTGTTTTACGTTGTTACCAAATCTCTCACTTGGGAGAACATTAACATTGTGGAAATCGTTTCAACTCTTACCGAGATGACATTCATATTAAGAGAAGATGATGTTTCAAGTGCATTTAATACTTTGAAAAAGTTGATTCAGGCTTAGAACTTCAGTTTAGGTCCTGCATTCTTGCTTAGTTTTTTCATTAGCTTTTCAGGGTTTTCGCCTTTGAGCATTTTGACCATTTTTTTGGATTGTTTGTATTGTTTTATCATGTCTCTGATGTTGCTTGTTGATACTCCTGAGCCTTTGCTTATTCTTTCTATTCTTTGTGCATCAATTACGTCAGGGTCTTCGAGTTCTTTTTTCGTCATTGAGTTCATTGCGTGTTTCCACATTTTTAGTTTGCCTTCCTGCATTTGGAGTGCTTCTTTTGGCAAAGATATTTGCCCTAGTCCTGGTATCATTTCAAGTACTTTTCCGAGTGGTCCCATTTTTGACATTGCTTCCATTTGGCTGTACAAGTCCATGAGATTGAATTCTCCTTTCAGTAATTTCTTTTCAATATCTTTGGCTTCTTCTTCTGTTATTGCTTCTTTGGCTTTCTCTAGGAGTGCTTCTAAGTCTCCCATTCCGAGTAGTCTGCCTACGAATCCTTTTGGGTTGAACTGTTCGAAATCGTCTACTTTCTCGCCTACTCCGATGAATTTTATAGGCGCTCCAGTCACTGCGCATGCTGATAAGGCTCCTCCGCCTTTTGCAGTGCCGTCCATTTTGGTTACTATGACTCCTGTGATGGCTCCTGCTTCGTGGAATGCTTTTGCTTGTGTTTGTGCTGCTTGTCCTATGTCTGCTGAGATTACTAGTAATGATTCGTCTGGTTTTGCAACGTCATGAACTTGTTTTAATTCTTCAATCAAATCCAGTGATAGCGCATCTCTTCCCGCCGTATCTATGATTAGTAAATCAAATTTTTTGTATTCTGGCTCGAAGTGTTTGTAAATCTTGATTGGGTCTTTTTCTTCTTTCAGTACAAATACTGGTGCATTAATCGGCTTGCCTACCTGCATTAATTGGTCCATTGCAGCAGGTCTGTGCACGTCCAAGCCCAAAAGCGCCACTCTTTTTCCTCGTTTCAAGAAGTATTTTGCGAGTTTTCCTGCTGTTGTTGTTTTTCCTGAACCAAATAATCCGATCAGCATTATCTTGTTCGGCATTTTGTCGCCCAATTTAAGTTCTGATTTTTCTCCGCCTAAGAATTTGGTTAGTTCTTCGTAAACTATGTTTATCAGGTGCTCTTTTTTTGTTAGCGCTCCCGGTGTTTCTTCTTTGAGTATTCTGTCTTTTATTTTCTGTGTTAGTTCAAAGACTAATTTTACGTTTACGTCTGACTGTAATAGTGCTCTTTGTATGTCTTTTACGAGTTCGTTTATGAGTTTTTCATCTACAAAGAGCGATTGTGCTATCTTTTGTAGTGTGTTTTTCAGGCTTTCTGAAAGCTTTTCCAAAACCATGGAATATCGTCTTTTTAGAGGGTTTATAAAGGTTATTGTAAGGAATATATATCTCGAGCGGTTTGGTTTTTCTAATATGATTGAAGTGGAAAAGCTTTTTGGAATCGAAGAGTGTAAGATTCAAAGATATGAGAACGTGTCTGTTATGTCGCAGTTAACTCCGAGCGATGGAGTTTTGAAAGCGCTTTCTTGTTTGCCCAAAGGCGCCTTGGTCGGTATTGAAGATGCTTCGTATTGGGATCGCGAGATTCATGACGTGGGCAGGACGCCATATTGGAATTATTTAACAAACAATGCGGGAAATGCCAGTTTTGTTTATCTTGATGATTTGTCGTTGCGTGTCGAAGCAGCAGACTTCTTCAAAAGAGCCCGAATCAGGACAGAGCTAAAATTATCGAATCCTGGAGATTGCAGTCTTGATAATGAGATATTTGAATTCAGGGTTAACGCAGACTACACTCATACGGTGCTTACTAGTGATCATATCATGCGTATGATTAAAGAAACAAGACCTTTGATTGTTATTCTTGACGGGGTGAGGGCTGACTTGTTCTGGTCAGGATATGCTGAGTCTCATGGAGTCAGATTCGGGTCTTATTCTAAAGAAAGTCCTCCAATTCACAGAGAAGGATGCCCTGTAGTTTTAGGAGATAATGAAAACCTGGTTCCAAATGAACTTTCTGCCAAAACAGCTTATGAACTGGGTGTAATGTCGTATTATTTCACTTTAATTAGGCGGAAGAAGGCAATTGATGAACACAGGATTAGTGATGACAAGCCTGATTTCTTGGGAACGACTGATTTGACTGTGCCTTTAAGGGGTCTTTTTGAGTTGACTGTTAAGGAAAGGAAAGGGACTTTTTGGTCTGGAAATATCGTGGACGCTTTGGGCAATGCGTCATTCGTCGGTTATTTTGATAGAGACCGGGCAGAATTCACCAGGCATTACGGGGGTCTTGCACTTCTTTTGGGAGCTCCTAAAGGAAATATTGCATATAAAGCTCACAGGGACGGCAATAAATATGTTGGAACATTCATTCATCCTGAAGCTAAAGGAAATTTTGAGATGAAAGAATTCAAGTGAAGCAATTTTTTACTTTTTATGCCATTCAAACCCTTTTTTCAGTGCAGTTTTCATTTCAGGCGAGATTAGTAAATTATCAATTTCTTTTTCTGTT
>JAPLZR010000109.1 GCA_026394935.1 Candidatus Woesearchaeota archaeon | reverse complement strand
AAAAATTGTCCACCTTTTAGCAAGTCCATTTATCTGGCTAAAAATACACCCCAATACGATATCCCTCCTTGCTCTAATTTCAGTATGCTTTGTTTTCATAACAGTAAAACAAGAAATGTACGTACTTACAAGCCTGTTAATACTGATGAACGGGCTTTTTGACTTAATCGACGGAGAGGTTGCAAGAAGCCTTGGAAAAAGCAGCAGATTCGGAAAATTCCTTGACAGAACAATAGACAAAATATCTGACGCGATAATACTTGCCGCGTTTGTCGTTTACGGACTTGTAGAAATCAAACTAGGAATTTACACAATGGCGGCCATGTTCATTGCAACGAACATCTCTGCAAATATTGAAGGAGTGCTTCATTTCAAAATCAGCGATGCAGTGTCATTGAGGTTTGTCAGGCTGACAATACTCATCTTATGCGTCCTCTTGAAACAGTTCTGGATAATGTTTGTGCTGCTGGCAGTATTATCCACGTATGCAGTGCTATATAGATTTGGAGCAGCATGCTACTATTACTTTAACAGGAAAAAATGAATATAGAAAACAAAGCCAGAAAATTTTATGACTGTTTTAACAAAGTCAAAAGACTAAGAAAGTATGATCATCCTGTTGTGAAAGCGCACGTAATAGATAAAATCAATTTCATTAAAGAAAATATTGAATTGTCTAAAACGACAAAAGTTCTAGAAGTCGGAGCCGGAAACGGATATTTCTCCCACTACCTGGAAGACAGCTGCGACCTATTGGCTACAGACGTAAACAAAGAGACACTCACATTGAACCCCACAAAAAACAAGAAGGTCTGCGATGTCAATAAACTTCCTTTCAAAAACAATTCATTTGACGTTGTCACGTCATTTGACATACTGCATCATGTGAATAATCCGGAGCGGGCAGTAAAAGAAATAACCAGGGTCTCAAAAAAATACGTTGTTTTAGTAGAACCCAATGGAGACAACATAATCCAACGAGCGATATTCCTGCCTGTTCCGAGGGAATGGGGCATCAACAGATTCACTACAAAATATTTTAAAAATATAATAAAGAAAAACCGTTTAAAAATATTAGAATTCGAGCACATAGGCAGACTGTTCACGCCGAACATGCCTCTGCCATACGCCTTCATTAAAAAAATGCCTTACTCTAAATCTTCGCAACTAAATTTTCACAACATAGCAATATGCGTTAAAGAGCGGGCTTTTGACAGAAAATCAAAAGAACAAGATTTATAACAACATACTTTCAGGAAATTGATATGTGGAAGATACTGGTCATAATTGCGATAATGGCGGTCTGTTTCTACATATACTTCAACCGCGACCCTGAAAGAAAAATAGCCAAAGCAAAAATAGTGTCTCCAGCAGACGGAAAAGTACTGGAAACTGCAACAATAAGAAAAGCAGACAAAGGATACGCGCGATTCGCAAAAGGAATGCTGCCTGCAACAATGATAAGAATATTTCTCAGCCTGTTTGACGTACACGTACAAAGAGCGCCGGTTGAAGGAATTGTAAAAGAAATAAAGTACACTCCTGGAAAGCACATGCTTGCATTCAGCAAAAACGCATGGGAAAACGAACACGCAGAAATAACAATAAAAAGCAAAATTGGGCTGGTTAAGGTTGTACTTATCGCAGGCATCATTGCAAGAAGAATCAGAATATTTATCAAAAAAGGACAAAAAGTTCAAAAAGGGCAAAGAATAGGAAGAATATTATTAGGTTCACAGGTCATACTGATAATACCATGCAAAACAAAAACGAAAAGAGGAGACAAAGTACAGGCAGGGACGAGCATCATAGCCTAGTAATGCGTGAAGAAATCAAATTAGGCAACCTGATAACCTGGCTCGGACTGGCAAGCGGATTCGGAAGCATACTGTTAAGCATAACAGAAAAATTCTTCCCAGCAGCAATGCTGATAATCATTTCCCTGATATGCGATTTCTTTGATGGAAGAATAGCAAGAAAAGCGCACAAGGCAACAGCATTCGGAACAGAAGTAGACTCACTAACTGACATAACGAGCTTTGGGATGGCGCCGATGATATTTGGATTCATGCAGTACGCAACACCATTTGCAATAATTGCATACCTGCTAAACCTCAGCGCGGGAGTATTCAGGCTGGCAAGATACAACATACTACACAGAGAACATTATTTTGTGGGAATGCCGATAACCTGGAACGCGGTAATAATTCTCCTGACTGTGCTATTCGTGCCGCATACATACTGGCCGTATGCTTACATTCTATCAGCAATACTAATGGCAAGCCCGTTCAAAATCAGAAAAGTCTAAACGTTTTTGCAAACAGCAACAAGAGACATCGCAGTAGGCCAAAGATATTTCTTGGTAAAAAAAGGAGGAACAATATTGACATAAGTGTGCTCCTCAATCTGCATATCCTCTTTTTCCAGCATCTGACTGAGAGCTTTCCATTTAAGCATGCGCAGATGCGGGTCAGTATATTTTCTATTCTCCAAAGAACAAAGAATGATATGAGGAATATTGCAGTCGCCCTTAATCCTCTCCTGAGGAA
>JAPLZR010000061.1 GCA_026394935.1 Candidatus Woesearchaeota archaeon | reverse complement strand
ATTGTATTGTTGTGAGAGGTATTGTGTGCATTTCTTTTATTGTGACCGTCATCCCGTTGTCTAGTTTTGTAACGTCAAGTTTTTCCTGCAGGGAAGTGAGCGGCACGTCAACAAGCTTTACTGGGTTTCTGTTGTAGTATGCGAATGCTGATAAGGCTATTAATAGTATTAGTGCTCCTATGAATACTCTTTTCAGGAATCTTTTAGTGTATTTCATCTCTTTTTTATGATGTGACTATTTTTCAGTATATAAATATTAGTGGACCGAAGCAGAGCCCTGAAGTTGGCGAATCCGCCATGTCATAAAAATAAGTGGACCGGGGCGGAGGTTCAAAGTAGCGAAGCACTTTGAACTCGGAGGAAACCAAGGGTTTCCGAACGATCTTCGAATCCGCCTTTCACTTGACTGGCGAATGCGAAGCATATGAATGTAAGTGGACCGGGGCGGATTCCTTGAGCTCACATAGTGAGCGAGAGGGACCGGCGACGTAGTCGACGGGACTTCGAATCCGCCTTATCATGAAATAAAGTGGACCGGGGCGGATTCGAACCGCCGACCTTCTCGGTGTAAACGAGACGTTATAGCCGCTAAACTACCGGTCCGCAGGGTTTTCTTCTGTGTGTTTGTTTAAAAAGCTTTTGCGCACAACATTTATATACCCTCTTTCTCCAATTTTTATAATGCAGGACCGTATTTATTCATTGCTTGTTGAGCAGAATGAGATTAGCTGGAAGTCTATCATTTTTGAGTTGATTAATTCTGAGCAGATGGACCCTTGGGACATTAACATTTCTTTGCTTGCTGGCAAGTATATTGAGCGTTTGCATTTGTTGAAAGAGCAGGATTTGAAGGTTGGCGGTAAGGTTTTGCTGGCTGCTGCTATTTTGTTGCGTGTTAAGAGCACTAAGCTTGTTGGTGATGACTTGGACGAGTTTGACCGCTTGATTGCCGGCACTGACCTTAGTCAGGAGCAGTTTTATGATGATTTGGAGCAGGAGCTTGCCCGTGGTGAGGAGCTTGGTTTGAAGGAGGAATTTGAGTTGATGCCGAGAATGCCTCAGGCGAGAAGGCGAAAAGTCAGCGTTTACGACCTTGTGAAAGCGCTTGATAAAGCTCTTGAGGTCAAACAGCGCCGTGTCTTGAATAGCGTTCCTCCTTTTATGGAGTTGCCTGCGAGAAAGTTTGATGTTACTGCTGCTATTTCGAATTTGTTTCATCGTATTTTGTCTTTGTTTTCTGCCCGTCCTAAGCTGACTTTTAGCGAATTATTGCCGGGTAATACGAAGCAGGATAAGGTTTATACTTTCATTCCTTTGCTGCACTTGTCTCATCAGCAGAAGGTTGAGCTTGAGCAGAAGGAGCAGTTTGGCGAGATTGATATTAAGATTGTGGAGGGTAAAAATGTTCAGCAATGATGAAAGGGAATTTTTGAAAGAGCTTGTTAAGCGCGAGCTTGAGCATTTCAGGAAGGATGAGAAGACTGCGGGTATGGATTCTGCTTTGAAGTTTTTGAAGGCAGAGCACGAGTATGGCCACTTTTTGGAGAACTTGCTGGCTAAGATAAAATGAAGGAGCCTTCTAAGGAAGTTAAGCAGAAGTATATGGAGTTGCAGTTGTTGCAGAACCAGCTGATGCAGGTTCAAAAGCAGATTCAGGCTCTTGATGCGCAGGCTGGCGAGATGGATGCTGTTCAGGAAGTTCTTGAGGATTTTGCAGTTTCAAAGGTTGGCAGTGATATGTTTGTTACCTTGACTCCCGGTCTATATGTTAAAGCTAAATTGGAAGTCAATGATTCTGTTTTGCTGAACGTGGGCGGTGGCGCTGTTGTTCAGAAGAGTATTCCTGATGCGAAGAAGATTGTTGCTGAGCAGGGCACTGAACTGCGCAAACTGCAGGATGAGCTTGCAGAGCAGATGAATAAGCTTGCAGAGCAGGCTGGAAAAACTCAGGAAGAGTTGAGGGCGCTGGTACAGTAAAATGTTTGGTTTTCTTAAGGATAAGCTGAAAGGAGTTTTGTCCAGGTTTACTAAGAAGGTGG
>JAPLZR010000072.1 GCA_026394935.1 Candidatus Woesearchaeota archaeon | reverse complement strand
GTTGAAGAAATTAAGGTTGAAGAAATTAAGGTTGAAGTTAAAGCTGAAAAGCCCAGGGTTGAAGTTAAGAAAGTTGAAAAGGTTGAAGTTCCTGTTGAAAAGAAAGTCGAGAAGCCTAAAGAGCCCGAAGTCGAAAAGGGTTTTTTTGCAAAACTGAAGGAAGCCGTTGTTGGTGAATCAAAACCGGAAGTTAAGCCTGAAGAAAAGCCTGTTGAAGAGGAGAAGAAGGGCTTTTTCCAGAAGATTACTGAAACGATTACTACTAAGAGGATTAGTGCTGAAAAGTTTGATGAGTTGTTTTGGGATTTGGAGCTTGCTTTGCTCGAGAATAATGTTGCTGTTGAAGTGATTGAGAAGATTAAGTCGGACTTGAAAGTTCAGCTTGTTGACAAGCCGATTCCGCGAGGTCAGGTTGATGAAACCATAGCAAATTCTTTGCACAAGAGCATTGAGGACTTGTTTGGCATTCCTGGTATTGATTTGTTGGCGAGAGCCCGTCAGAAGAAGCCTTTTGTGATTTGTTTTGTTGGCGTTAACGGCAGTGGGAAGACGACTAGTATTGCTAAAGTGGCAAAATTCCTTCAAAACAATGGTTTGAGTGTTGTTCTTGCTGCTGCTGATACTTTCCGTGCTGCTGCTATTGACCAGCTTCAACTGCACGCTGACAAGTTGGGTGTTAAGCTTATTCGTCAGGATTACGGTTCAGATCCTGCTGCTGTTGCTTTTGATGCTATCAAGCATGCTGAGGCTAACAGGAAGGATGTTGTCTTGATAGACACGGCAGGCAGACTGCACAGTAACGTAAACCTGATGGATGAGATGAAGAAGATTATGAGGGTTGCAAAGCCTGATTTGAAGTTGTTTGTTGGCGAGAGTATTACTGGTAATGATTGTGTTGAGCAGGCTAAGCAGTTTAATGTTGCTGTTGGCATTGACGGTATTATTTTGGCAAAGGCTGATGTTGATGAGAAGGGTGGTGCTGCTATTTCTGTGAGTTATGTTACTCAGAAGCCCATTCTATTTCTCGGCGTTGGACAAGAATACGAAGATCTGCAGGAGTTTGACAAGGAGATATTATTGGCAAGCATCGGGTTATGATAGAACTGTTGCTTTGTATGTCTCGAATATTTTGAGTTTGAGTATTTCTTCTTTTGTTGTTTTTGTGCTGTCGTAGCTGACATCAAAGATGTTTGGTGTTGAGAATTTTGTTTCTCCAATGCCGTTGATTGTTTTTAGCTCGTCCATGATTAACGGTGCGTGTCCTGGGCAGGGGATTTCTACTTGCAGTTTTATTTGTGCGTTTCCTATTTCTCCTGTTGATATTGCGTTTGCTGCGTACGGGAATATGGCTGTGAACATCAGCAGGTTTACAATCATGGTTGTTCCGTATAGTATTGATAGGTATTTCCAGTGCTGTTTTGCTGTTCCTCCGTTTCTTTTCAAATAAATCATTGCTGATATTGTTGCGAAAACGAGTGAGAGTGCTATTAGTGTGTAGAAGAAGTATGCGCTCATCAGTAATGGCTTGAATATTGCTGTTGCTGTTGTTACTCCTAGTATTGCGAATATTATGAATGCTATGCAGCCTGCGTGGGGTATTAGTCCGTATCCTATTCCTTGAAGTATTGAGGACTTTGAATAACTATTATTTTTGCTATTTCTCAAAGTCCTCTTAGAGAAGTTTGACTCTATTGATGGGTTTTCAAACTTCTCTATGCCTTTTTTGTGGTCTTTTCTGCAGCAGGCTTTTTCCATGTTTTATTTGCTGTTTTCGTCCTTTAAAAATGTTAGGAACTTTGAGTACTAAGCTTTTTATGCAGTTGTCTTTTTGTCTTGTTTATGCACCCTTTATTGCCTGATAAACTTAAGGAAGTCATTGCGAAAGAAGGCATTACTGTTTTCCGTCCTGCGCAGGAAAAGGCTTTGAAAGCAGGGCTTCTTGAAGGCAAGAGTTTGCTGGTCTGCACTCCTACTGCGAGCGGTAAGACTTTGATTGCTGAGATGGCTGCTTTGAAGCACATTCTTGAGGGTAAAGGAAAGGCTATCTATATTGTTCCTCTTATCGCGTTGGCTAATGAGAAGTTTAAGGAGTTTAAGAGGAAATACAGTCATTTGTGCAAGATTGCTTTGAGCATTGGTGACTTGGACAGTTCTGATCCTTACTTGGTTGATTATGATTTGATTCTTTGTACTGCAGAAAAATTGGATTCTCTTATCCGTCATCATTCTCCGTGGTTGAGTCTTGTTTCTTTGGTCGTTATTGATGAAATTCACTTGATTAATGATGTTGAGCGCGGTCCTACTCTTGAGATTCTTATAACTGTTCTGAAGCAAGTCTTAAAGAATGTTCAGTTGATTGGTCTGAGCGCTACTATCGGCAATCCTGATGAATTGGCTGAATGGCTTGGTGCAACTTTAGTTCTTGACGACTGGCGTCCTGTGCCTTTGAAGAAAGGTACTCTTTACGGCGGCGAAATAGAATTCACAGAATGAAGCTGAGTCCCGCGCCCGCCAGTCCTAACGGTATTGCTGTTATTAAAAATCCTATCAGCACCCCTGCGTAATCTAATTCAAACATCTCTTTTCCTGCTCTGAAGAGTGTTGCTGCTCCGAGTATGTAGCCGTACGTCATTATTATTGATGAAGCAATAATTCCGTATGGTAGGTATGCTGCTGCTCCTGCGAAGAATGTTGCTATTCCTGGTGTTACCATTCCGAGCACGAGTGTTGCAAGTCCTTCATAGTATCCTCCTTTTCCGTCTAGCACGTGCATTGCGAATGAGTAAAAGAATGCGACTATCAGGTGTGCGGTTATTAGTCCGAACAATAGTGCTATTGTGCCGTTAATCAGCTGGTTTGTGGTTACAATATCTTGCAGGTATTTCAATGCGAAGAACAGGATTCCTATTGTTTCAAATAATGATGCTGCCAATAAATACATCAGTATTCTTGCATAGCTTTGTTTTTTTGTTTTCTTTATTTCGCTGACAGGATCGTATAGTAGTTTGAACATCTTTCCCCCTTTTTTTTATTAAATATGATGAAATGCGCTTTTTAAAGTTATGGCTTAATTTAAAGAATACCCTTCGGATGTCAAAACGAATCTTTCTCCGAAATAATCTTTAAATCGCTGTGCGAATCTTTCAGGCATTCTTAATCTGAGATTTGGATGTTCTGGAAGAAGTGATGCAAGAGTATCTATTCTAGATTTGCTGGTATCATCAATTGGAAAGTCTTCGGCATCAAAAACAACAAGTTTTCCTTTGTTTCTATCTAAAAAGTCAAAGATATTATCAGAAAAATCTGGAAGACTGGTGATTCTAGCTTGAGCTACATTGATTTGCGCATAAATTTTTCCATCGCGTTCTTCTATTGTATACATGGGCATATCCTTCCTTATGCTTCTTAAATATAAATATGTTGTCATTTTTTCTCCAAAATCAGGATCGTGTAATCGTCTTTAAGCGGCGTGGTTCCAGTAAATTTTTGTACGTCATTATTTATTCTTGAAATAAGGTGGGCGCCATTGGCGCTGTGAGGTCTGATAACGGTGCTCAACCGGTTTAATCCGTAAAGTTCGTTTTGCTCATTTACCGCTTCTATTATTCCATCACTCGCAATCAGGATTCTATCTTTTGGAGAAATCTGAAATTCTCGAATAACGTAAAAGCGTTCATCAGTTTTGAACATTTTGTTTATTGACGCAAAACCAACGTGCACTTTTTTCTCAACTAGGCATGACTCATTCCTGATATTTGTTCCTGAAGAAAGGGCTAAGCAGGAATCGCCTGCGCTCACATATCTCAAAACTCCGTCCTTTGTTGTTCCAGCGATAAGTGTCGAAGCAGCCGTGGCCTGTGGGTTTTTGTATCGGCGCATTAGCAATTCATTCAGCGCATATGCCACGATATCAAGTCGTTCAAAAACATCCACGGGCTGGAGTTTTTTTGCAATGTCCTCTTCAGGCACTTGTTTCGCCAGGATTTCTTCTAAAACAGCAGTGTTTTGTCTGATTGCGTTTCTTCCTGTTCTGCCGTGGTCTACTCCATTGCGAAACAGGATAAATATGCGTCCGTCCTGGAGACTTTTTATTGAAAAAGAATCGCCGCCATATTTGCCATCTACTGGAAGGTTTGTGGGGTCTTGAAAAGGTAGATAAAACATCGTGATTGAGAATTCCGGAGTTTCAATCGTCTCAGGAAGGTCGGAAAGCGCATGCTGAATATGTGTTAGAGAAAATTCGTCAACTATCTTTATGGGATTCGTCATAAGACGAGAACTATTTTTTCAACTATTTAAATCTTTCCAAATTTTACTACTGCCGAGTAACTATAAACTTTATCCTGGTGAAAACTTGCTTCTGTAAAACACGAATGCTGGGTCTTTTGTTTGGCACTTGCACTCGAACAGTTCTGCTACAGTGTCGTAGTTTCCTGTTGGTAGTCCTGGCAGTCCGTCTGAGCAGTGCGAGCCTGAACCGCAGGCTTGGTATGCGTCTTTTACTTTGAACCAGCTCGTGCCTATTTTTTGCGTTCCTGACAGCGCTCCTGTTTCTTCAGGTCCGCCAAATACAAAGATAAAGGCAAACACCGCGCCAAGCGCGATGAGTGCAAAAATAATTAAGCCAAGGCTGTCTTGATTCATGGCCTGGGTACGCATGCCATTATTGGTTGTGCTCTTGGGTCTGGGCTGTTTGCCAATGTTGGGCAGTAGAACCAATCGCAGTAGTATCCTGATATTGCCTGGTATGCTATGTTGCCCTGTCGTCTTGTTCTGATTTCTCCGTTAGGGCATCTTGCCAGGTTTGCGCCTTCTAGTTTTTCAACGTAAATTGCGTTGCTGATTTGTCCTGCCTGCTGGTCAACTACCGAGATGTCATTAGGTGCTGGTCCGTATCCTACTGGTCCAGGTGTTTGTGTCTGTGGTCCGAGTGGCGGCGGGAAATATGCTTTTCCTGTTGCTGCAGGGCTTGTGAACAGAAGTACTAGGCCCACTATTGCGAGTATTGCAACAATGCCTAAAAGCAAAATGCTTATTTCTTTTTTGTCTGTCATGATTTCATCCTCCTTTTTAATACATTCTGGTTAATAATACTCTTTTTTCAAATCTGCACTCGTTTTGTCCCATCATGTCTTCGAGGCAGCAGTATACTGCATAATTTGCGTCATACCTTAAAAATACTACGGTTCGTGTTGGGTTTTTGCATTCGATGGCGAAATGTCCTGCTTCTTCTGTGACGTATATGCTTTGGTCCTGCATTACTTGCCCGGTTGGCTGCTGCATGACCAGGGTGACTATTGCTAAAACGCCTACTATGAATATGGCGCTTAATATTGCTATGGCGTTCCTGTCACCTCTTTCCATCACTCTGGTTTGGGCTAGTATTATATATAAACTTTGCGGTTAAGGAAATATTTAAAAACAGGAGGGGTTTGTCACTGTTTTAGAAAAAGAGGTGTATGATGGGGGAAGTTAGAAAGGATTACATTTTGGACCGCTGGGTTATTGTGTCTCCTAAGCGTGGTCAGCGTCCTCACGAGTTGAAAAAGCCTCCGATTGTTGAGACAGGTGTTTGCTTTTTCTGTCCTGGCAGCGAGAATCTGACTCCTCCTGAGATTGGCAGGGTTACCAAAAATGGCGTTTGGCAGCTGCGCTGGTTTGAGAACAAGTTTGCTGCTTTGAAGCCTGATGGCGATTTTTCTTTTAAGTCTGATAATCGTTTTTACTCTTTTTCTTCTGCTTATGGTTATCACGAGGTTGTTGTGGAGACTCCTCGTCATGACAGACAGCTTGCCCAGTTGTCTGTTGATGAGGTCGAGCAGGTTTTGAATGTTTATGCCAGAAGGATTGTTGAGCTTGAATCAAAGCCGAATGTTGCTTACGTTAATGTTTTCAAGAATCACGGCTTGTATGGCGGCACGAGTATTGTTCATTCTCATTCCCAGATTATGGCTCTTGCTTTTGTTCCTCCTGAGATTGGAGAAAAAATTTCTGCAATGCGCAAATTTATTTCCTGTCCGTATTGTTCTATTGTGCGGTCTGAGATGAACAGTGGTCGTTTGTGTTTTGAGAATTCTGATTTTGTTGCTTTCTGTCCTTATGCTTCCCGGTTTAATTATGAGGTCTGGATTTTCCCTAAGAATCACATTTCCCGTCTTGAAAATGTTAATTTTGCAGGTCTTGCTGACGTTCTCGTCAGGGTTCTCAAAAAAGTTTTTGATGCCGGCTTTGATTACAATATGTTTGTTCAGTACGGTCCTAAGGGTGAGGACTTTCATTTTCATGTTGAAATCTGTCCAAGGGTTGCTATTTGGGCTGGTTTTGAGCTTTGCTCGGGCGTTATCATTAATTCTGTTGCTCCTGAGGATGCTGCGAAATTTTATAGGGGTGAAGAATGAGTTTTCTTGTTTCTAACACTTCCGGCAGTTTTGGACTGTTCGGGATTAAGTCGCGCTATCAGGGCTTGTTTTTTTCTGATGGCAGTGATGTTTTCAAGACTGTTGCTCATTTTGATTTGAAGGGCGCTCCTGGTGCTATTTTGAATGAGTTTTGGAAGGTCTCCCGTGATCGTGATGGTGTTCAGGAGTCTTTTTGGTTTGCTCATCGCTTGCCTGTTTTCTTTTATGAATTGTCTGCTTCTTCAAAGGTTGATGTTTTGTTTGATTGCAAGTTGAATTTTGATAATCGTGATTGGGGTCGTAATTACGCGTTTTCTTTTGAGGATAAAGCTTTGCTGGTTCATTTTGAGAAGATTAATGATGCGCGTGAGCCTGTTGGTCAGGAGTATGATTTCTGGCTTGCTTTGTATGGCTGTGAGTTTGAGAAGGTTGACAAGTGGGAGAAGCAGGATTATTCTTTTGATGAATTGCGGAATAGCCCTCCTTTTTCGCGCTGGGTGTTGAGGGGTTGCCGTGCTTCTGGGAGTTTCGTTATTGCTTTTTCTCATTCTAAGGATGAGGCTTTGAAGCTTGCGAAGTCTTCCTGGAAGAGCAGGCAGGTGCTTGCCAAGGAGGCTGAGAAGTTTGCTTCGAACAGCATTTCTGCCGGTCACGTTAAGGTTGGCGATTTTCGTTCTGCGTACGAGTGCGCGCAGTATTCTCTTCTTTGCCTGCGCTCGAATAATGGCTTGTATGCCGGCTTGCCGTGGTTTCATCAGAGGTGGGCTCGTGATGAGCTTGTTTGCGTGAAGGCTTTATTGCATTCCGGTCAGGAGTCTCTTGCAAAGGCTGTTTTGTTTGACTGGCTTGATAAGCTGAGTAATTGCAAACTGCCTGGCGCTTTGGGCGAGAATATTGCTGATTGCTGGCTGTTTTTGCGTTTTGAGGATTATCTTCCTGAGCTGTCTAAGAAGGAAAAGGAGTATTTGCTGGAAAAGCTTTCTGTTTTCTTGCAGAGTGTTGGGGCTAATTTGCAGGATGGTCTTGTTGTTAATGGCGAAAAAGAGACTTGGATGGACAGCATTAACCGTTCTGGCGCTCGTATTGAAGTTCAATGTTTGATTTTGGCTGCCTGTCGTTTGTCTCGTTTGCTTGGCAGAGAGGTTGTTCTTGAGGAAAGGTTGAAGTCTGCTGTCAAAAAGGCTTTCTGGAATGGGAAGTATTTGTTTGACGGTTCTGAGGACAGGACTGTGCGTCCTAATGTTTTTATTGCTGCTTATGCTTATCCTGAATTGTTGTCGAAGAAGGATTGGATTTCTTGTTTTGATTTTGTTTTGCCTAAATTGTGGCTTGATTGGGGCGGCTTGTCTACTGTTGATAAAAGTGATTCTTCTTTTGTCAGGAATCATACTGGCGAGAATCCGGGGAGTTATCATTCTGGTGACAGCTGGTTCTGGATTAACAATCTTGCAGGTGTTGTCTTGTTTGCTTTTGATAAGAGGAAATATAAGAATCACATTCAGCATATTTTGAAAGCCAGCACTAAGGAGATTCTTGGCAATGGCATTATTGGTCATCATGCTGAGCTCAGCAGTGCTTCAAAGCTTCAGTCTGAAGGCTGTCTTGTTCAGGCGTGGAGTTCTGCGATGTATATTGAGTTGATTGAGGAATTGTTTAGGTGATTTCCTTTTAAAATCCAAATCTTAATAAAGAATTCTTGCCTTTTTTGTTGTATGGATATCAGTCTTGATAAGGAGACTTTCAAAGCGTTGGCTAGTCAGACTCGTGTTGATGTTTTGAAATTGCTTGGTCAGCGTCGTTATATGCAGAGCGAGATTGCTTCTGTTCTGAATTTTTCTGTTCCGACTGTTAAGGAGCATTTGTCTGCTTTGGAGAAAGCTGGCTTGGTTGAAAGGCATGATGAAGGTCGCAAATGGAAATATTACTCTTTGACCAGGAAAGGTCATGGTGTTTTGCATCCTGAGGAATTGAAGATTTTTATTGTTCTTGGTTTGTTCTTGTTCAGCATTGTTGGCGGTATTTATACTTTCTTGCAGACTTTTGCAGGTGTTGGCACTTTTGCTGCTGAAAAAACAATGTTGCGCGCTCCTGCTGCTGAAATGGACGTGGTTCAGACTTTTGCAGCAACTGCTCCATCGCCAATTAATTATTGGCCTTACTTTTTCGGTGTTGCCGGAATTGTCTTTGCCGTAATGCTAATATGCCTGATAATTAAGTCATATCAGTACAAGAGTATGTTAGGCAAAAGCCTTATTAAAAAATAAGGTATATATAAACGGGCGATATTCAGTGAAGAAGGTGATCAAAAATGAAGAAAACAATGTTTTTATTGGCGATTTTGTTGATAGCTTTAACAGCTTGTGAAACCAGGCTTGTTATGGAACAGCCTGGAGTTCAGCCTACGAACTCTATTAGTGTTCAGGGCTCTAGTGAGTTTGATGTTGCTCCTGACTTGGCTAAGGTTCGTTTCAGGATTGAGACTCAGAGTTTGACTGCGCAGGATGCCCAGTTGCGTAACCGTGAGATTGGCGCTAGTGTAAAGTCTGCTTTAATGCAGGCTGGCGTGCGTGAGAATGAGATTGAGACTGTTGACTATCGTATTGAGAAGGTTCAGGAATGGGATGCTAAGTTTGAGAAGATGGTTGACAAGGGTTATAGGACGAGCAATGCTTTTGTTGTGACTACTAAGGATTTGCAGAAGGTTGGTCCTTTGCTTGATGTTGGTGTTCAGGCTGGCGCTAATAATGTTGAGAGCATCAGTTTTGAGTTGTCTGATAGCAAGCAGAAGGAAGTTAAGACTGAGGCTTTGCGCAAGGCTACTACAAATGCCCGTGAGAAAGCTGATGCTTTGGCAGATGGTGCTGGTGTCAGGCTTGGCAAGGTTACGAGCCTGTCTGAGAGCAGTTATTATGTTGCGCCTATGGCCCGGTATGATGTTATGGCTATGAAAGCAGAGATGGGCGGCGCTCCTTCGACAGATGTTTCGCCTCAGAGCGTGCGCGTTTCTGCTCAGGTGAGCGTGTCGTATGCGATTGGTTAAACTTTCTTTTTTTCTTATTTTTTTAGTTGCTTGTACAGTTGTTCCTCCTAAGACTGTTCATCCGATGATGGAGGATTCTTCTTTCTGTAATGTTGATGCTGACTGCACTTGCGGCGGTATTGACTCAAAAACTGATAATTGTTTTGTTGGAAATAAGTTGTACGCTTCGAAGTATGTTGATTTCTCAAGGAGTTGTCCTGATTTCTGTACTGGTATTGCTGCTCATTTGGAGACAAAGTGTGTCAGTCATGTTTGCAAGAATGTTCCTCGTGAGGGTTGGAACAAGCCGGTTGCCTGCACAGAGGAAGCTAAGTTGTGTCCTGATGGCAGTGCTGTTGGCAGGACTGGTCCTAATTGCGAGTTTGCGCCGTGTCCGGTGCCAAAATTAGGTTCGGCTGATTTGCATTGGCAGTGCGAGGATGGCAGTTGGAGTGTAAGTCCTGAGAATTGTTTTGAGAATAAGTGTATTTCTAAGGATGACTGCCAATTGTTAGAAGTATCTTTTACACCTTGCAGTCCATATAAAATCGCAACTCCCAAATCAGTTCATAAAGCTCCTGTTTTTTCTGCTAAAAAATGCGATGCGTTAGGGAGGTGTAGTATTATGTCTCCTGAGTGTGCAGCTCCTGAATCTTTGCCGGTAATCACTGATGTTGCTTGTGAGAGCAACAGGTGCATTACTTTGCCGAAGGATGTTAGATGTTCATCTGATGCTGATTGTGTTCCTGCTGACTGTTGTCACGCTATTGCCTGTGTTTCAAAATCTCAAGCGCCTCAATGTGCTGGTATGATGTGCACGATGGAATGCCGTGGTGGCACTCTTGATTGCGGCGGCAGTTGTGGTTGTAAAGAAGGAAAGTGCAGTGCTGTGCTGACTTAGAATTTTTTGAATTTTGGTTTGTATTTTTCGAATGCTTGCCTGAGTTCCTGTTCGCGTTCTTTAAAATGGACTTCTGCAAGAGTGTCTAATGGTACTTTTCGTGGGATGAATAACCTTCCTTCTTGCTGTTCAAATTCCAGGCCGAGTACTGTTTCATATGGTTTTGGGAGTGTATGTATTGATGGGAGAGGCTAACGCATTTGACTCTGTGTGCGATTTCGTTCAGATTGAAGCCAGTGCTTGCCAGGTCTAAAGCAATTAGTTCTTCGTCTGATATTTCATACTTTTTGAGAAAAAGGTTTATTGTGTTATCGTAATAATCAGATTTCTGTCGTTTTAAACGTTGTAAGTATTCTATACTTTGGTCCCATAGCGAAAGGATTGCGCCCCGCTTGGCGATTGTTATTGCATCATTTGCTGTTGTTCCGTGGTAGAAGATCGTCATTGTGCTGCCTTCATCAAGCTTTCAGCCCAAGCCAAGGGAGTGTTCTCGTTGTGTTCATTAGTTTCTCCGTAATACAGTTCTGGCATTCCTTCGTCAGTCATTGCATTTTTTGCCTTGTTCAAATAGAACTTGTGTTTGTTTGTCTTGCCTAATTGTTTGTAAATTATTGACAAAAATAGAAATCCTAGTGGCCATTCTGCTTCTTTGCCGTTATTATAATACTCATCTTCAAAGTATCTTATGACTCCTTTTTCTCTGACGAGTTCTGCTTCTACATTTTTGAGAATTTCATCTCTTTCTTTTGCGGTGACTATCTTGTACGGCCATATTAATGATAGTAATGCCAGGTCAACGTGTTTTGTTATGCTTTCTCTTGGCAGCATTGTTCTCAGTGCATATTCTCCGTGTGCTATCAAATGTAGTGGTACTTTGACGATGTGGTCTACTGCCAATAGTCCTGCAAGGCAGGCTCCTATCGAGCTTGCGTGCACTTCTTCATTGTTTTCCCACATTCCGTTGTCTGCGTCGTGCCAGTATTCTATTGCTTCGAGATAGTTTACTAGTTTTTGGACGAGTTCTTTGTCTCCTGGTCTCCAGCTCATTTTGCTTTTCTTGTCCAAATCGCCAACCTTCCAGAGTAATGCTCCGATTGCGTCGTTTTGCTTGTTTCCCCAGTTTCCTGTTACTTCTTTTCCGTCTTTTTCGTATCTTGGGTGTATGTACCTGTGTGCTTCTTTTGTTGGCTGTTTTATCATCCAGTCTATTTTGTATTCGTGTTTTTTGAGTATGTCGAGTATTGCGTGTATTGTTTTGGCAGAAATGTTAAAGTGCCCTTTTGCCTCTATTCCGAAGAGTGTGTAAATATTGTCTCTTATCCAGACTCTGCTGTAGCCTGTTTTGGCGTTCGGAGCTGCTGGATATAGTCCTGTCGGGTAGGCTAATATGACGGTATTCATAGAGGGCTGATAGGCTTTTCAGCTTTATAAACCTTTCTATTTTTCACCACTAATAAGTGACTGCATAACCCTGCCGGCCTATTCCCGCAACATTTATATACACTATATTTGTATATCAGTTAAGAAAGAGGTGTATATAGTGAGCAAATTGGTAATTTCAGTTCTTGTTGTTTTATTGTTAGCGCTCGCTGTATTTGCTTTGCCTGATTGGTATGTTTATGATACCAATATTGACAGTTATTCGGGTCAGATTGCAAGGGATAGGAGGATATTTGACCCTTACTCTCGTGACCGTTATTTCGGCAGTGATTATCAGAAGCAGTTTGTTAATTATGGCATGAAAGGTCCTACTGACCGTATGACCAAGACAGGTGCCAAGTCTGCGTTTTCGAGTGTTTTCAATCTTGATGTTAATGCTTTCACTCCAAGAGGCCGTGATCCTGGTTTTATCAGCAACTGGGATCCTAATGTGAGGGGTTATGCCCGGATGGATGTGGCTGTTGATTTATTGCCGTATGAGGCTCTTCAGCAGGCTATCGGTCCTAACGAAGTTATGACAAAGGGTGCTGCCAGGATTGTAAGCTTGGGCGACGAGTACGGTGCTGGCATGAACAAGCCTTACCCTCGAACTCAGGTTTTTATTCAGGCAAATAATCTTCCTCCGTTAGACGAGACTGAGATTTACGAAGCGTGGCTGTTTAATAGTGAGAATGAGTATCCTTTGAGTGTTGGCTTGTTGAAGGCAGGCGCTGGTATTACCTCACAGCTGATTTTCGAGTTTAACCGCAAGGTTGACCAGTTTGATGCTGTTATGATTACGCGCGAGCCTTATCCTGATATGAATCCTACTCCTGGCGAGATTATTTTGTTTGGCTACATTGGTCAGACGAGAAATACTTTGAATCCGTCAGGTTCAGACTTTAACGAGAGGTTGAGATGAAACTTTTGCTTGTTGCAATGCTGGTTGTTTTGCTTAGTTTGCCTGCTCTTGCTATGGTTCCTGAGACTAGTTATAAGACTGCTTTTGATTTTCCAAGGCGTTACGGTGTTGAGCGGGTGACTAATTATGATCCTCGTGTTAATTATGGCCGTATTGATACTACTGTTTATTTGAGTCCTGTGCAGGTTAACCAGTACAAGGGTGTTGGCAGGGGCGGTTATGCTCCGTTTTATCCTCGTGCAACTGCAAGGATTTATGCCACTAGCTCGTATGGTTTCCCTCTGGCAACGATTACTATTATGACTAAGGATTTGCCTCCTTCTTACGATGGTAATATTCAGTATGAGGTTTGGCTTGTTGACCTGGAAACCAATTATCGTTTGACTTTAGGGACGTTTACCACTGGTTTTGGCGGTATTGGCAGTTTGTCGTATAGGGCTAATAATTACATTGACGCGTATGATTATGTTGAGATTACTGCAGAGCCGTTTGATGATTTGGATGTTAGTGCAGGTCCTGTTGCCCTTGTGGGTGCTATAAAGGACAGGACTCCTCAGCCGGATTACTTTAATCCTCCGCCGAAGGAAACCAGGATGGTTACGACTGGTTTTGAGAAGTATTAATTTTCTTTTTTTGCATTCTGCCACATGAATTCAAAGAAGTTTTTGTAAGCTTTGGCAGCAGCTGCATTCTCGATGATTATTGCTTCTGGTATGTCTGTCCAGATGATTAACGCTATTTTGTCGCCGTAGATGTTTGTGACTAACTCCTTTTGGCACGTATCTTGTGGCTTGTGGATTGCTCGTGTTTGCTCCTCTGCCTTCCCTGACGAGCTCCCTGACAAATATCTTGCTCTCTTTTAATTGCCTGACGAATTGTGGCTGGTAGTCTGGCAGTCTTTCTTCGAGCTGGCTTTCGTTTCCGAAACAGCAGTTGTCCTTGCCTGTTCTTATTATGTCTTGGAATACTGTTTTTACTCCTTTTATGCCTTTGAAGAGTCTTACTTGTCCTTTTATTTTGACTGCTCTGTGTTTTGCTTCCAGGTCTGGAAGTATTTCTTTGACGTCTTCTTCCTGTTCTTTTAGGTATTCCAGGAGTCTTTGCGGTCCTGTTGCTTGAAACCATTTGACCTTGCCTATGAGAACGTAGCTGACGAGCCCTTTTTCCTGCAGTGTTTTCAGGGAATTATAACAGCTTGACCTGTCCATTCCTGCTATTTTTGCGACTTCTCCTGCCTTGCTTGAGCCGTGGTCGTTTAATGTCAGGTATACTTTTATCTCGTTAGGGTGCAGTCCGAGCTTTTCCAGTACTTTTTCAGGAGTCATCTTTGCGGGTGAATCCTAGTCCGTATTTAAATGTTGTGTAGATGTTTCTTCAACACTTTAGGCGTTGTATTTGCCTGTGTGGTCGTCCTG
>JAPLZR010000075.1 GCA_026394935.1 Candidatus Woesearchaeota archaeon | reverse complement strand
GTGCTTTTCAATGTCTTCTTCCTGCTTTGAAATAATTCGTGCGCCTTCAGCAACACGCTGTTCCTTTTTAGAAATTTCATTACGAAGATTCTTCTCCTTACCGATAGCTTCAGCAAGACCGACTTCAACACGCTTAGTTTTCTTGACAGCGCTTTCCAAACCAGCCAAGTCACGCTTGGCCTTCAAAAGATTCTGCTGACGGATTTCAAGCTCTGAATCAAGCTGTCTTTTCAAAGGAGCTGCCTGCTCAAGCTGATCACGCAAATTCTTTAAAATACTCATGTGCTTTTCAATGTCTTCTTCCTGCTTTGAAATAATTCGTGCGCCTTCAGCAACACGCTGTTCCTTTTTGGAAATGTCATTACGAAGATTCTTCTCCTTACCGATAGCCTCAGCAAGACCGACTTCAACACGCCTGATTTCTGAACGCTTCTCCAGCAAAACAGCCAATTCCTTAGACAACTGAGCAACAGAATACTTCCTCTCATCCAAAACTTTCTGCTGTTCCTTAAAAGCATTATTAAGACTTGAAATGTTCCCACGCAAAACTTTTTCATCATTCTGAAGCCTGGAAACGCGGGATTCAGCAGAAAGAACAGCACGCTCACGACCTGCAACCGTCTTTTCCAGCTCCCTCAACTTGGCTTCCTTCTTCTCAATAAACTTCACACGATTAACAACTTCAGCCCTTAAAGTCTTAAGAACACACAATTCCCTCTTCGACAAAGGCTCATCCTTATGAGCTTCATCATGAGGTTTTCCGAAGAGCAAAAACGGCTTGTCCACCATGAAGCAGACAGCCCCAAACTGGCTTTATATACTTTTGTTATCTCTATTGAATAGTACATTAATAAGGCATGTCGACAAAAGTCCTGATTTGACAATCACAACATTTTTAAACCACTCTAATTCTGGCAGAAATATGGCAGAACAACCAATAGAGAAAGGAACTGTACGATTCAAATGTCCGAACTGCACGAAATACGAGCTCACACGCACAGTGCATGAGCGAAAGATAGCGGCAAAATACACCTGTCCGATGTGCGGGTTCACAGGACCAAACTAAATGGCGAGCGTAATCGTAACGCTGAAAGTAATGCCTGCAAGCCCTGAAACAAACCTTGACGAGGTATATGAAGAGGCAAGCAAGCACATCCGAGACTTTGTAGACCAAAAACACAAAGACGGAGAAATAAGAAAAGAAATAGAACTAATAGGATACGGACTAAAAGCAATGAAACTCCTTTTCGTAATGGATGAAAACCTCGGCACAACAGACAAGCTTGAGGAAAAAATCAAAAACATAACCGGCGTTGAGTCAGTAGAGGCAACAGACGTCAGAAGGGCAATAGGATGAAAGCAATATGGATAATACTAGTTCTGACAGTACTTCTGGTTAGCTGTACACCAAAACAGCCAGAAACACCGCCCAACATTACAATTACAAACACAACGCAAGTTACTCCGCCAGCCAGAACAGGAGCGGCATTCGGAGACCTTGCAACAGTCAACTTCGTACTCTCACTTGAAGACGGAACAGTAGTAGACACAAACAACGAACAAATAGCAAAAGAAAACAAGCTCACAAACTACATGATAGGACCATACAAGTTCATACTCGGACAAAGCGGAAAAGTCCCAGGATTTGACGAAGCATTCCCCGGCATGAATGTAGGAGACCACTTGGAAACAACAATACAGCCCAGCGAAAAAGAAGTAATACTGGGCGTCAACAAAACAAAAATAATCAACAGGCTCACATGGCTCAACAAAAAACAGGCATTCCCGATAGAAGCATACAACAAAATATTCGGAAAACCGCCAAAGAAAGGAGACATTGTATACAGCGAGAAAATGGCGTTCAAGTATAAAGTATTAAACCTCACAAACGAAACAGTAATGGCAGAAATATACGCGAAAGAAG
>JAPLZR010000128.1 GCA_026394935.1 Candidatus Woesearchaeota archaeon | reverse complement strand
CAAGCGTTATGCTTTTACGGTTGATGGTGTTTCTCCTCGTTCAATTCCTGGTCAGCCGGATGGCGTGTTTGACGCGAATTCTGATGAGCATGATGAGTTTGGTTTTTCTTCTGATAATCCTGTTAATCGTGTTAGGATGGTTGAGAAGCGTTTCA
Organism: Candidatus Woesearchaeota archaeon; assembly: GCA_026394935.1. GTDB lineage: Archaea > Nanobdellota > Nanobdellia > Woesearchaeales > ARS49 > CABMGU01. The sequence continues at coordinate 7,024 of JAPLZR010000128.1, read as the reverse complement.
AAAAGCTGGAACTTTTAAGTAAAGAGCTTCCTAAGCCGATTTTGCACGGCAGTAAGAATGCGAAAACCATTATTGTCAGTTGGGGTTCTGTTAAAGGTCCGATTTTGTCTGCTTTGGAGAATTTTTCTGATGTTTCTTTCTTGCAATTGCAGTATTTGGTTCCTTTTCCTGACATTTCCGTATTTATTAAGGGTAAGAAAGTTGTTGTTATTGAGAATAATAAGACTGGTCAGCTTGCTGGCTTGATTAAGGAGTATTGCTTGATTGAACCTTCTTTCTTTGGCAAGTTTGATGGTCGTCAGTTTACTGCTGATGAAGTTGTTGGGGTGCTGAATGGAGCCAGGTGATTATTTGTGCGGAACTCCTGCTTGGTGTGCTGGCTGTGGTAATTTTTCAGTTCGTATTGCTTTGTCTCAGGCTTTGGCTGAATTAAATCTTCAACCGAAGGATGTTTTGTTGTTTGCTGATGTTGGCTGCGGCGGCAATGGGAATAATTGGTTTAAGACCTACGTTTTTCATTCCTTGCACGGTCGTTCTTTGCCTCCTGCTATTGGCGCTAAGATTGTTAATCCCGAGCTGACGGTTATTGCTCAGGCTGGTGATGGCGGCGCTTATGGTGAGGGTCTTAATCATTTGGCGCATGCCTGCAGGATTAACGTTCCTGTTGTTTATCTTGTTCATAATAATCAGATTTATTCTTTGACTGCTGGTCAGGCTTCTCCTGCTACTGATGTGGGTTCTAAGACTGTTTCCACTCCTTTTGGTGTTTCTGAATTTCCTGTTAATCCTTTGGCTTTGGCGATTTCTGCTGGTGCTTCTTTTGTTGCTCGCGGTTTTTCTGGTGATATTGCTCATTTGAAAGAGCTGATTAAGTCAGCTATTTTGCATAAGGGTTTTGCTTTTATTGACGTTTTGCAGCCTTGTGTGACTTTGAACAAAGTGAATACCTTTGCTTGGTATAAGGAGCGCGTGTACAAGTTGGACAAGCCTCTTGATAAGGTGGCTGCTTTTGAGCGTGCTTTAGAGAAGGAGCGTATTCCTATTGGTATCTTCTATGAGGAGTCTCGCCCTGTATATTATAATAAGCCGCTGGTTAGCGCGCCTGTTGATGTTTCTAAGTTTGTGGAAGAGTTCAAGTAAGTACAATCGTACTGTATTTGCAGATGTTTTAAGTTGTTGAACGTCTTATTTTCTCTTATGAAGCATAAACTTGTATGGCCGTTGCTGGTTGTTGGTTTGTTAGCTCTTGGTACTTTTTCATTCATGAGTTTTAATGATACTTCTGCTGCTGGCAATTATTTTACTCCTAGATATTTTTCCCAGCCTCCTATTTTGGGGCCTGAGACTTATGTTGTTCCGCAGGCAGAGGCGCCTGTTTACGTTATGGATGCTTCTTCATTAAATCCTAACACGTGCATTTTGGCTCGTGAGATTAAGCGTGTTGAGTCAATGCATGGTATTCCGAGCACTCATGGTTTTGATAGTATGATTATGATTTGTGATTCAAAAGGTTGGTAAAACGAGGTGAACTTATGAAAAACTATTGGCCGTTGTTAATTGTGGCTTTGATCGCTGTTGGAGTGTTCTTTGCTATTGGCTCGCAGGGCGATATTACTGGTCTTGCTGGTCCGGCTAAGTATGGACAGTATTCTTGGGAGACCGTAAGACCTGTTGGTGTTATTCCTAACCCGGTAGCTTACGTTCCAGGTCAGACTGTTTATGTTGGCAGCGAGACGTTAACAAAGCAGGATTGCATTATAGGTCGTGAGGTTTATCACGGCAAAATAATGCAGGGCTTCATTGTCGGTCCTGCGCTTAATGAATTGATTTCAGCGTGTGACGCTAAAGGCTGGTAATTATTTTTTATTTTCTTTTTTTATCATATTCTCATAACATTTAAAAAGAGCAGTTTATCGTCTTCTAATTACGCGGGCATTGCTGAACAAGTTCAGCAGGTCCGCTCATTGTATTCGCGGGGGTTCCCGAGTGGCCAAAGGGGATAGCCTCAAGAGCTATTGGCTTAGTGCCTTCGCAGGTTCGAATCCTGTCCCCCGCATGTATCGCCAGGGGTATGAGGGGAGCGGCGATAGAGCTCCCCTTGACTGGCCCAGATGGAAAATTAGAATGAAGCTGTTAAAATGAAACACGTCACTGGATGTTTTGTTAGAAGTGGCGAGAGAATTCTTTTGGGTATGAAGAAAGAGGGCTTCGGTGTGGGCAAATACGCTGGTTTTGGTGGCAAGCTTGAGTTGAATGAAACTCCTGAAGTGGCTGCAGTTCGAGAGCTTAAAGAGGAATCAGGCATTGTTGCTAATATCATTAGGAAGTGTGCAGAGCTTACTTTTAAATTTCCTCATAAGCCCGAGTGGGACATGGTTGCTCATTTTTTTGTTGCTGATGATTGGTCTGGCAGTCCGACAGAAAGTGCAGAGATGAAGCCAGAGTGGTTTCCTGCCGGCAGTCCGCCATTTCAGCAGATGTGGGCGGATTATCCTTTCTGGCTGCCTCACGTTCTTGCTGGCAAATATGTGACTGGCACTTTTGTTTTTGCTCCTGACAATTCTTTGCTCGAGAAGGATTTTAAGGTGGAGTTATGAAGCAAGCCACATTGTGTTATGTTGTTGATGGCAGCAGGGTTCTTTTGGGTTTGAAGAAGGTTCGTTTTGGTGCGGGTAAGTGGAATGGTTTTGGTGGAAAAATCGAAAATTCTGAAACTCCTGAGGTTGCTGCTGTTCGTGAGCTTAAGGAAGAGGTTGGTTTGGTTGCGAATGATTTGAAGAAGTCTGCTGAGATTACGTTTCTGTTTCCTCATAAGCCTGAGTGGGATCAGGTTGTTCACATTTTTGTGGCGAAAAACTGGTCTGGTGTTCCTAAAGAATCAGATGAGATGAAGCCTGATTGGTTTGATGTTTCTGAGCTTCCTTTTGATAGTATGTGGTCTACTGATGTTGATTGGCTGCCTAATGTTCTTGCAGGCAAGTTTGTGAAGGGTTCTGTTGTTTTTTCTTCTGAATTGACTGCGTTGAAAAAAGAATTAAGTTTACTCTAACCCGCCCAATCTTTCTTCTATTTTTGCGAGTTCTTGTTCGAGAACGTCTACTTTGCTTTGTCCAAGCTTTGCTGGTTTGCCTTTCGTCATTGGTTTTTCTGTCTTTGTTATTGTTGGTGGTGCTTTTAATGGTGTTCTTGGCAGGTGGTTTCTTAGTTTCTTGTTCAGTACCATTAGTTCGTCAAATACTCTTTTTAGTTCGAGAATGTGTTCTTGTTTTTCTGTTTTGATGTCTTGGTATTGTTCAAATTTTCGCAAACTATCTATCAAATTCTTTGAGCTTGTGAGTAGTTCTTTCCTGAGTTCTATTGGGTCCCGGATTCCTACAAAGAATAGTTCTTCTTCCATTTAGATGCTTGGCTCTGATAGTGCTTTGTCTACGTTTGCTAATCATTCACCTTTCTGCTTTGGCTATTAGCTGGTCGACATATCCGAGTTTTTTCTCTACGTCTTCCAGTTGTGTTCTCCATTTTTCAAAAGCTCTTTCTTCTTCGTTTTTGATGTCGCCTAGTCTTCTTACAAAGTTTTCTGCTTCCATTAGTTTTCCGCGTATTATGTTTGTGTCGTTGATTATTTTTTTGTAGTCGTCTACTGCGACGAATGTTGGTCTTAGTGTTGGTCTTACGGTTTCTATTTTTTCTTCTTGTTTTGAAATGGTTCTGTCAAATACTTGTACCTCTTCTTCTCTCGCTGGAATAGGAGCTGGTAATGCTGGTGGCAGTTCTGAGTGTTCTGTAGCTCTTATTTCTTCTATGTCTCCTCTCATCATTGGCGGCATTTCTGGCGGTGTTGGTGGTGGAGGCATAGGTAGTTCTTCCTGTCTCTTCTTTAGAAAGTCAAATAGTCCCATCATATCACCCCTTTCTGCCTGTTTTATTTATGATTATAAGCTTTTGTAACTATCTTGCAATAACAAATATGCCTGTTTTTGCGAGGAAAAGCTTTATAATTGTGTAGGTTCGCACTACCGTTATGGAACAACAGCCGATTGTCGCAAGGTGTATTGTTGAGATTTTGGGTGCTCCTAAGGAGTATATAGCCAAGGCTCTCATGGATCACGTTGACAAGATTAAGAAGGACGGCTTGGATATTCAGATTGAGAAGTATGCTGAGCCTGTTGCTTCTGATAAGTTGTTTACTCAGTTTGTTGAGCTTCAGATTTCTTTCAAGGATACTGGTGAGTTGTTGGATTTCTGTTTTGACAGCATGCCTAGTACTGTTGAGATTATGTCTCCTGAAAAGCTGGAGCTTGATATGGCTTTTTTTGAGGATTTTGTTAATGATTTGCAGGCCAAGCTTCATCAGACTGATATGATGTTGAAGGGTTTGCAGGCTCAGAAGCAGGTTTTGGATAAGAACGCGGTTAATATTTTGCATAATTTTATCAAGTTTGTCTGTCATACTGAACCGCATTCCTTGGAGGATTTGTCTAGGCTGCTCGGCATTAAGGTTGAGGAGCTTACGCCTTTTGTTGAGCACTTGGTGACCAAGGGTGCTTTGAAAAAAGAGGATAATGTTTACGTAACAAATGGATGAAGAGCTGAAGCGCGTTGTTGAGGCTATCTTGTTTGCTGCTGGCAGGAAGTTGGAGCTTTCCGAGCTTGCCGGTTTGTGCAGGAAGTCTGAGGGGGAAGTTCTCGCTGTTTTGGAGGAATGGAAGTTGCAGTTGGATTCTTCTAATAGTTCTACTATGCTTATGCAGGATGGTTCTGCTTGGAAGCTGACTGTCAGGGAGAAGTATGTTGGTGTGATTAGAAAGGTTGTTACAAAGACTGAGCTTCCTAAGGGTCAGCTTGAGACTCTTGCTGTTGTTTCTTACAAGGCTCCTGTTTTGCAGAGCAAGGTTGTCAAGATTAGGACTAATAAGGCGTATGAGCATCTTGCCCAGCTTGAGAATTCTGGTTTTATCACAAGGGAGAAAAGTGGTCGCTCAAAACTTATCAAGCTGGCGCCGAAGTTTTTCGAGTATTTTGATATCAACCCTTCAAAGTTGAAGCAGAAGTTTGATAGTGCTGGCGATATTGAGATTGCTATTGAGTCAAAGGAGATTGAGATTGAGCGGGCAGAGGTTGCTCAGCGTCAGGAAACAGAAGACCGGCTTGAAACTCCTCAGATTGTTTTGGAGTCTGATAAGGGTCCGAAGATGCTTGAGACTTATCCTGTTGTCGCGCCTGTTGATTTTATTCCTGCTGGTGTTCAGTTGTTTATGGAAAAATTAGGGAGCTTGGATGTTTATGATGTTCCTCGTGAGGCAATTCCTGCTGAAGAGCGTCCTCCAATGCACAAAGTGCATCATAAGAAAAAGAAGAAGCACGAAAAAGCTGTTGAAGAAAAGCCTGAAGCTTCTGTTGAGTCTGCTGAGGAAAAGCCCGAAGTTGCTGAAGAGTCTGTGGAGGAATCTGCTCCTGAAGCTTCTGTTGAAACGGTGCCTGCTCCTGAGGAGCCAAAGAAAGCTAAGAAAGAAAAGCCCGTTGAAGAAGTGCCCGCTGTTGAAGCGCCTCCTGTTGAAGAAGCGCCTGTTCTGACTGCTGAGCAAAAGATTTTCAAGGAGGCTGCTGAGAAGACTGCCAAGCTGAAGCCTAAGGAATTTGAGAGCAAGGGTTTGTTTCCTAAAGGTATTCCTCCTGAAGTTGAGGCTAAGATTGAGGAGAAGATTAGGAGATTGTTGTCTGGTGAGGAGCCTGAGGAATGATTTTTCTTGTTCGTTGTCCTAAGTGCAGGAATCAGATGAAGTATCAGACTACTGGTTTGCTTGCTGGAAAGTCGAAGTGTTGTGTGTATTGCAATAGGAGTTTTCAGGTGAAAGACCATTTGGTTCGATGAGTCTTGGATAACGTTTTTCTATTTCTGTCATGACTTGTTTTAACAGGCGTATTCTTGGCGAGCGTCTGTTGTTGTGTATTTCCATATGAAAATTTTTATAGGTTATGCTGAGTTCAGGCATTGCTGTATTGATTAGTTCTATTATTTCTTTTCCCAGTGCTTCTGCGTTTTCCATTAGGTAGATCGTGTAGTGTTTTTTGTTTACTGATTTTCTTGTTTTGAATAATATTTCAAGGAATCTGTATTGTGCATTTGGATCTGCCATGATAGCTTTTGGCACGTGTATTTCCTGTGTTGATTTTTTGTGCCCTGCGGGAATTCCCATTTCATATAAAACTCTTCCATAATGGCATCCTTTGAATCGTAATGCATTGCCTGAGTACGTGCCTTTTAGTTGGAGTGTTTTTTGGAAGTGTTCTTTCAGCATTTCGATTATTTCTGGTTTTTCGCATATTCTTGGTTCGTAGCCTTTTGTCAAAAATCCTGTCCAGAACAGCCATGCGCACATTTCGTATAGTGCTGGAAGTTTTTGTGAGTCTTTTGTTAAGGGCATTATTTCGGATTCTTTTGCCCGTTCTAGTATGTGAAGGCAGTATGGTTTTCTGCCTGCTATCCAGCCTTGCACAGTTGCTTCTGGTCTTCCTGTTGTTTTTGCTATTCGTTTGTAGTTTTGTTTTTGTGCATGGAGTTTTTGGACTAACTGGTAATCGTTGCTGTTTTTGACTCCGTTTTCAAATGTGTTCAGGAAGTCTTCTTCGCTTACTATTGTTTCAAGCATACGAGTGGGTTTTTGGTGTTTCTTTTTAAATTTTTCCTTATTAATTTCAATATAGAAAATAATCACTTTTATAAAGCCCGAAAACCTCCTATTTATCGTCTATAAACATTCTTTTATGGCAGACGAAAAAACTGAACCAAAAGCAGAGAAAATTGTCTCCCGTGTCATCGAGCAGGAGATGAAGGCGTCTTACTTAGATTATTCTATGTCTGTTATTGTTGGCAGGGCGCTTCCTGATGTTCGTGATGGTCTTAAACCAGTGCACCGGCGTGTACTGTATACAATGAACCAGTTAGGTTTTCACCATAATAAAGCCTATCATAAATCTGTTCGCGTGGTTGGTGATGTTTTGGGAAAATATCATCCGCACGGAG
>JAPLZR010000132.1 GCA_026394935.1 Candidatus Woesearchaeota archaeon | reverse complement strand
AACTGCCGGAGGAATAGAAAATGGAAAACATGGAAGAAGTATTGGCAAAAGGCCAGCAGGTTCCAGTAGATATGACTACAGCAAACCCTGGTCCTGCAGGTGTTGCGGAAAGGTTCAACCTGCACATGGGAACTCCATATCGCTTAATCATTAGTGGCATGAATCCGACGGATCCGGCTACTTTTGACGGCGTTATGACTGAGCTCTCAGTTGTTGCTGACGAGAAGGGCTTCAGCCTTAAACGGCTGGTGCTGGAGAAAGGGCTGTCTTGGGACAACTGGTCTGAGAAAAAGCCTTTCGCGAGAGAGGAGTTCAACGAGCAGGACGGATACCGTCTTATCGGCTTTGGTAAGATTAACGATCCGGACGGTTTTTTCAGGGCTAGAGATAGAATCCTGGGAGGTCAGTAAGATGTCAGAGTTTTACTGGCAGCCTCAATTCGGCCGTGGAGGACCCCATGAAAGTGCCAAAAAGGACATCGAAAGCAATATCGCAGCATACCGTTCGATTCTTTCAATCGTGGGCGGTGCTGACGAGCAGAGGATTGAGGATATCCAGAAGCACTTCAAGTTAAACGTCCTGACTGAGAAGTTCAGGCAAAGGCTGGAGAAGCGTCTCTTTGGTTAGTTTTTTCGCTCTGGTCCAGCAGAGCATTTTTTTTCTTATATTTGTATTCTGCAGTCTATAGATATAAGAATATAGGGTAGTATATATACTATATGTGAAAAGTATATATTTTGCACTATTGACTTCTTCTACAGGGGTTACAAAAATGACTATCGACGACGTAGTGCAGGGGAAATTTGAAGATTTCAAGGCAGGGAATATTACGCCTCTTGAGGCTGCTAATGCTATTCAGGAGGTTATTGGTCCTGTCAGCGGTTACAAGTACAAGCCTAATTCTTTGACTATCAGCAATTGTGTGAACAGGTACTCTATCAAATTGAGAGAGTCTGGTAGGAAGTTCTTGGAGCGGGTTGAGGAATTCAAGGCTGCTTTGCGGATTGTTGCAAGAGGCAATGGAAGAACTCGGATTGAGGACCATAACGGAAAGGGCTGTTCTACAAAGCACTATGCGAAAGAGTTCTGGGAGTACGCTAAGCAGGTTGAAGCTGCAGTGGAGGCGAAGTATGGCACTTGAACTGAGTGTTGTTGGCTTGAATGAAAATGAGCGCAGTCACAAGTACATCTTGTGCGCAGGTGCTGAAGACAGGATTATTTACGCAGTTGGATCAATTCATGACCCTCATAAGAATATTTTTGAAAGCCTGCCGGATGCAAAACACGTATTTGGCGGCGGAAGCGCATGTGCTTACTCGGATAGACTCGTATTGAGTGATTATTCAGGCGCGTACGGCGGAGTGCCAAAGCAGATTCTTGAGCATTTTTCTCCAGCTCTAGTGGCTGCTTACCAAAAGATTTGGCCTAAATTGGCGCGGGTTGAATGCCGTCCTAAAGAAATTTTTGAAAGGGAGGAAAGACGGATGGAAAGCTGGGATTCTCTTGCAAAAAGATTTGGGGTTGAACTAAAATGAATGGCTTAGACGGCGACGGAAAGAGGCAGGTTCACGTTGCTATTTTGACTCCTTTTTTGAGTTATAATTTTAAGGCAGATTGTGAGGGTCGTAAGGATGGAAAATTTGAAGCGCGTGTAGCGATACTTGAGACGACTGATGTTAACCTTGTTCCGTGTAAGGTGTTCGCTGATTTCGCTATTGCTGGACAGAGTACGCTTGGTGAGATGGAAGTGTATGTGCTTAAAGGCTCTGGTCTTATTGTTGCAAGGTACAGCAAATTTTACCCTGGCAACAGCGAGTACACGCACAGCAGTCCTGAGCGGGCTGGTTATTCTCTTGACATTCCTAAGAAAGAGTATGTTGTGAAGGATTTCCTGTCAAACGACAGGGTTCTTGAAGCCTTGCTTTCTCGTAACGAGGAAAGAATCGAGTTTGCTGTTGATGTTTTCAATCGCTGGCGTTCCGCGCCTGTTCTGATTACTCCGTATTTGAAAGAAGCGTTGAGGGTGAAGAGAAATGGCTGATCTTAGTCAGATAGTGAATGAGAACGTGAGGCTGTTTCATCTTCTAGTGAGTGATTTGCATAATTTGGAAGATAAGAATAAGTCTGGTATTATTGCTCAGTACGAGTCTCGTTTGGACCAGATTTTGGATTCTGCGAAAGTTGATTTGCGTATGATTGATTTTGCTGAACTGCGCGTTCAGGATTTGAGCGCTAGTTTGCTGGGTTTGATTGCTGAGAATAAGTCTGCCAGGGATAATACTGTTGCTGATTATGCTCGTGATGTTGATAGACTTCTTTTTGATAAATATTTTCCCCAGTTTTCCGGTTTGGTCGAGAAATATCTGGCTGAATTGAGTAATCTTCAGAAGTCAGTTCTTGATAAGGAAGGTGTGCAGAAGGCAAATAATTTCTTGCAAGTGCACCGTAAGGAGTACAAGAAGGCTTTCAATTCTAAAAATCGTGATGAACTGCAGGAATATGTTGTTCAAAAATATGAGGAGTACCGGCGTTCTGTTCAGAATAATGAGAGTGCCCAGCGCAGGTTGAAAAATTCGAACATGCTTATAATTCCTGTAAGGCTTCATTACCGTTCTGACGGGGTTGTTGTTGTGACAGATCCTGTTCTGAAAAACCCTTCTGAAGAGCTTATGTCGCATTATGTCAGTTCTGATATCAGGGATGTTGTGACTGAGCGATTGAAGCGTACTGGTTTTGTTCCTCATTTTATTGAGACTTGGGAATCTGGAGATTTCGCTGTCGCGCCTGTTGAAAGTAAACCAAGTATAGAATCTATAACAAAAGTTGAAGCGCCAGAAAGTGATTTCAAGTATAGTATCAAGGATTTGGCTCGGGAGCTTGGTGTTGCTTCTTTTAGGGTTAATGATTATGTGCGCAGGAAGCATCCTGAACTGCTTGAGCAGAGCAAACTTGTTCCTGAGGGTCGTAAGAATGTTTTCACCCGTTTGTATACGCAGAATGTTCTTGACCAGTTGAAAGAGTCTATTGCGCCTAAACAGCGCGACTTCAGGGGTGTTTTGGATGAAAAGTCTGTTCAGATTACTAATTTGCTTGAAAAAGGCAAATCAGATTCTTATGTTGCAAAACAGTTTGGTATAAGTCCTTCAACCATAAGTCATTTCAAGGAAAGTGTCGGTATGTGGAGTTCTCGTTATCTGAAAGCTAATTATCCGACTCTTGACGATGTTGCCTTGAAAACCATGCCTGGTGTTGTTTCTTACCCGAAGGATGATATCAGGGAGCAGATGATTCTGAAGTCTATCGATTGTCTGATTTTGAAGTCAATTGATTGTCTGAAAGAAGAGATTAATTATTTGGGTTTGGAGGGCGCTCATTTTGGTAGTTACATTCTTTTGAATGATTTCTTCAATGTGAATCCTGCAAAAAGTTTGGTTGCTGAGAACAACCCGCTTGAGTACAAGATTATGCGTTCTATTGTTGATAACTGGAAGGTTTTCAAGCCTGGAAAACTGCATTCAAAGGATGGCAGTATTTTTAATGGCTTGAATGTTTACGAAGGCAATCTTGGAGATGCTGTTCGTGATTTCTCAAAGAGCAATGAGTGCAAGTGGAACCTGATTAATCTTGATTATACTGGCTGTATCAATGATGAGAAAGTAAAAACTCTTGAGTTATTGTTTGATAGTAAGCTGATAGCCGATAATGCTTTGATGTTTGTTACTTTGAATGATGATGAGCAGATGCGCGAGCGTGTCAGGACTGGCAACGGCTTGAATGGCTGTACTCCTTCAACAGGCTATGGTACTTCTGACCAGATGGCGGTTGTTGATGCCTGTTTGAAGCGTTTCTCTGAGCGTAATGATTATTTTGTTGAGAGAATCAATGATGTGAGTTATTCTTGCAAAGAGAGACCGATGTTGGCTCTTGCTTACAGGGTGATTCACGGGCATACTGTCCGTGTTCAGAATGAAAAGTGTGGTGTGGTGGCGAAAAATGAATGATTGGCAGTTAGAGTTCAAAGCGTGGTATGATGAGCATTATGGCGGTAAACAGCAGACTGAGTTTGTGCGTGACAGCGGTCTTGCCCGCAGTACTTGGAAGGCTTATCTTTTGCATCCTGTTGATTTGTCAAAAGTTTCAATTAAAACGAAGACGAGTTTGTACAAGCTTACAGGACTTGATTGTTTCAAAGTTGAAAGTGTTGTTGAGAATAGCGACGTAAAGCAGTCTGACCTTGTTAAGCAGACTGTTATTGCTTTTTATGAGCTTGCTCAAAAACTTGAGAATTTCAAGGTTTCTCCTGAATTGCGCGAGCAGTTGACTGAAAGACTGCCTAAGATGGATGTTGGCAGGCTTACTGCTTTGCTTCATGCTGTTTACAAGCCTAAGGATGATTTTGATCAGTGGTTGATGATTTCTGGATATGTTTACCAGGGGGCGAGAAAATGAAAATTCCTTATGAGTTGAAAAATACTGATTTTGTTATCGGTCAGATTTCGCAGTTGTACGCTTCTGACCCTGTTGGAGCTTTGAAAGAATATGTTACTAATGCTATTGATGCTTTTAGTGATGCTTCTTTGAAGGGCAGGAAGAAGGATGCCCGTATTGGTGTTGTTGTTAACAAGGAAGAGGGCACTATTGTTGTTCAGGATAATGCTCTTGGTATGAGTTATGATTTCTTGTGCTCGATTCCGCGTTCTATTGGTGAGAGTTCAAGGCGTGGCATTAAGGAGATGAGGGGAGAGAAGGCTTTTGGTATGCTTGCTTATTGCGGTTTTGGCGAGAGTGCGAGTGTTTTGACAAGGACTGGCCGCGATAATGGGAATTACAGCAGTTTGCAGATGAAGCGTGGCGAGAAGGATGCTAATGCTGACCGTTTGGAAGCTCGTGTTGTTGAGCGTTCTGAAGGTTTTGCCAGCGGCACTCGTGTTACGATTACTGGTGTTCCTAGGAAAACTATTGAGGATTATTTTACTCCTCAGAAGCTTAAGCGCGCTCTTGGCGAGACTTATGAGCCTATTATTCGTGCTGATGAGGTCGGTATTTATGTTGGCTGGCACGGCAGGAACGAGCGTTTGGAAAAAGTTGAGTCGCCTGAGCATAAGGGTGAGGTTGTTTTGGCTGATTCAAAGGAAACTCCGAGAAAGGTTATTCGTATTGCAAATGGTTCTCTTGTTTCCGGCGGTCTTGAGGTTAATTTGTGGCTGAACCCTGAGGGTGTGAATGAAAAGGTTGGTCTTTACTGTAAGGGTGTTCGCGCTCTTGAATCTGTTGGCAGGCTGAAAGAGCTTGAGGATTTGTGGACCAGCGGAAAGCTTTCAGGCTATGTTAATGCTGATTTTGTTTCTTTGACGCCTGACCGTGATGGTCTTGTTCGTGATGCTGGTTTTGACTGCCTTGTTGAGATGTTGAAGGTTTACGAGCCGGCTTTGAACGAGCAGATTAAGAAGGCTGTTGACCAGTCTGTAAAGAAGAAGGCTGACGGCATTCTTGAGCAGATTGCTGAAAAGCTTGGCGATGTTTATGCGAGAAAGCCTAATCCTTTCACAAAAGGCACTGGCGAGCCTTTGAAGGAGCCCAGGAAACCTGGTGCTCCTCGCGATAAGCCCAAAAAGCACAATTGTCCTTTTGCGCTTGACATTGTTGATTTTGATGCAGGCGATGCTCATAAGCGTTACAAGCTTGAGGAGGATGACTGGATTTTGATTAATTCAGCTCATAATGATTTCAAGCAGCTTGCTGTTGGTCGTGGCGCGAAGGATAAGGATGCTTTGCAGTATTTTGCTGATGTTATCGCTAACGCTGCTGCTTTTTCAGATTATGTTGACGGCAGGAAGGCTATGGCGAAGAATTCCAATCAGGAATATGATCCAAAAGCGCAGATGACTACTGAATCCCAGCAGGCTATTGCTGAGCGTTCTATCGAGCTGAAGCTCGATTTGCTTGATACTTTTGGCATTATCAGGAAGAGAAAGAAGAAGGAGGAATGAAAATGTCTGAAATACCTGAGAAAGAATTAAGCCGTCGTGTCAGGTTGGCGTATGATTATTGTAAATTCTGTTATGACCACATTAAAGGGCCCAGAATAATCACAGTTACTGGCCAGCATGAGAATATGGCGTTATTCTTTCATGGAGTGAATATTCCCTTTGAAGGAAAAGGCAGTTTTGAGTTTAATATGGTTGAGAAATGCATTAAATGCTTTGAATCTTATTATCAACAGCCGGAAGTTGCCAATTTCTTGGAATCTAAGTTATCTTCGCATTTGCAGAAGGAGGAATCAAAATGAGCTTTGGTATGGGTATGAGTTTTGGGTTTAGGCAGGAGCAGCGTTTGAATCACAAGATGACTTTGAGGCAGGAGTACAGTGTTGATTATCCGAAGATAATTAGTGATATTCGTGGCCTTTTTAGCAGTACGGAAAATCTTGCTACTGATGTTTTGCGTTTGAAGGAATTGTTGAGGACTATTCCTCAGCGTCAGAATGGTAAGCTTGCTTACGTTATTGGTGGTGGCTGGGCTGTTGAGGTTTTGACTGGCAAAGCGCGCAAGCACAATAACATTAACGTCTTGGTTGTTGATCCTAAAAGGACTACTTTGGAGAGCAATCGTTGTCTTGATTATCTTGGCGTTCAGTATTTGGATAAGGTTTTGGATGATGCTTTGGTTAAGAGGGACGTGATTAAGGGTAATTGGAAGCGCGGTGAGTGTAATGTTTACGTGCCAAGCCACGAATTTATGGTCGGCACGAAATTGCTGCCGAGAACTGCTAATGAAGGCAATCGTGATAAGGATATTGCTGACCTTGTTGAATTGCTTATCGTGCACACTCCTGATGTGAAGAAGCTTGCTCGTGTTTTGGATTCTTTGCCTTATGTTAATGATGGTGATACTGTGGCGCGGATTGCGTACAGCATTTCTGGCTCTTTGAAGCCTGGCATTACAACAACAGAAGATGGTCCTAGGGTGCATATGAAAGCAAACAAGCGTCCTAAAAGGAGTGTTGAGAGAAAGGCAGCGTATGCTCTTCGTTTGTTGAATGATGTTTTGCGTGAACAGCTTGGTGTTTATGACGGGTGGCAGGGGATTTTAAAAGCAGGAAGAGCGTTGGAAACCAAGCTTTCAAAAGACGATGCTGAACTTCTTCAAATTTATCATGAGCGTGAAGCTCCTCAGGATAATTTCTTTAAGTGGCTCTCGGATAATCGTGGAAAGCTGGTTAATCCGCACAATAAGATTTATTGCCCAAGGCATCCTGACAAAAGTCCTGATTTTCTGACTGAGCTGGGTTTTGATTCAGCGTTGTCAAACAGGGTTATTGACAGGGATGCTTTTGATGAGATGAAGAAAGATGCATCCAAACATCCGGGCGGTAAATACGCTGTAAGGTCTGTTTCAGAAGGTGGGAGTTATGCTTTGCTTGTCTGGAACCCGAAGGGCAGGCTGATTTACGAGTTTTGGAAGAAGTAAGTATATACTTTCATAAAATTTATATACTGCTGGGTTTATATGAAGGATATGAAGCGAAAAGTCATCAAGCTCGGCAGTTCTACTTTAGTTACTTCTCTGCCTGCAAAGTGGATTAATCAGATGGGCGTCAAAGCAGGTGACGAGATCGAAGTTACTGAGCGGGAGAAACAGCTTGTTATCAGCACTGAGAAAAGGGAGGCGAAGTTTATCAAGACTATTGACCTTGCAAAAATCAATTCCAAGCTCGCTTTTGGTCATATTGAGTCTGCTTACATTATGGGTGTTGACGAGCTGGAATTGCTGCACGGTCCTCAGTTGGTGCATTACAAGACTGGTAAGAAGCTTAAGACTGCTGAAATTCTTCAGAGTATGCTTTCTCCGTTGATTGGCTTCCAGATTATTGAGCAGTCTGAGACAAGGACTCTTGTGAAGGACATTGGCGCTCCTTCTGATGAGGAGATGGACAACGTTCTTAGGAGGATGTTTTTGCTGGTTAAGGCTATGGGTGAGGAGTGTTTGGAAGCTGTAAAAACCAGGAACAAGGATACTTTGTCAAGCATGCCTATGCGTTATGATAACATTTACAAGCTTTACATTTATTATTTGAGGATGTTGAACAAGCGTGGATACAAAGAGTTCAGGAAGACTCCTGTTATGTACGAGTTTATCTCGAAGTTCAAGCTCATCATCAGTGTTTACAGGTTTATTGCTGTTGAGACTCAGGCTTTGAAAAAGCCCTACAGTTCAAAAGCCTTGAAAATTTTTGAGAATGTCTTGAAGTCTTTCGATCATATGTATGCTGTTTTCTATAAGTATAGCGACGAGGGCTGTATTCAGGTAACAAATGACAGGAATACTACTATTGATATGATGAATGATTTGAAGAAGAAGTGTTCTGAAGAGGATTCTTTGCTTATCGGCAAGCTTGGTGTTGTTGCGATTGTTATCTATCACGCTTTGAAGAGCAAGTTTAATCTTGAGATTTAGAGTTTATTTTTCTCACGATTTCGCTGACTTCTGAGAAGTTGTCTCTTTTTTCCGTGTTTGGTATCACGTGCAGGCTTTCTGGCGGTATTTGTTCTCTTATTCTTTCCAGTTCTTTTTTGTCGTAATTGAATAGTACTATGTGCGGAATGCCGTATCTGTATGCTCCGACTGCTTCATCGTAATCGTGTCCAACAAAGGCAACTTCTTCTTTTGTGTAGCCGCATCTTTGCAGTACTGCGTCGAAGAATTCTGGCGCTGGCTTTGCACAGCCTACGTCTACAGATGAGACAACGCTTTTTACTCCTTTTCTGATTCCCATTCTTGGCAGGGATTCGTATAATTTTATTCCTGGTTTTACTGCGTCTGTTACTACGACGAAATCCAGTTTTCCTTCAAGGTTTTCAAGTGTTTCCCTGACGCCGGGGAAGAGTTCTCTTTTTCTTGTTGAGTTCTTTAAGTATAATTCTTCGAATTCTTTACAGTTTTTCAGTCCGTATGCGTGTAGTAATAGTAAGTATGCGTCTCTTGTGAGGTCTTTTTCAATTTTTTTATTTAGTTTTGGGTGCAAATGCAGATATACTTCTTCTTGTTCTCCTTCAACTTTATAGGGTCCTATTCCTCGGGCTTGTGCTTGTGTGTAGCTCTTGCGCAGTTGTTCTTTCATTCTTTGTAAGTCCTTTCACGTTTTCAGTTTTTTGCATGAAGTACAGCCAGGTAAGCTCTGCTGCACGTCCTTCTTTTGGCAGGTTGTATTTGTATTCGAAGAAATTGTTTGAAGCAGTCATGGTGGCTGCGTCCTCTACTTTGCGGTCTCCGTACAGGCATGCTGCGAATGCTTTTGCTATGTCTTTGTGTTTGTCAATATTTTGTGCAAGGTAGTTTGCCAGCATGCCTACAAGATATTTGTCGTTTTTGAGGAGTTCTGGCTTGACTCCGTTTGATTCTGTGTATTCTCTAAGTTTATACATAAGATTTTCTTCTATCATGCCTGCAAAAACAAGTGCGTCAAGTGAGCCTTTTGGAAGGGATAATCTTGTTTCATTTTTGACTGCCGGGCTGTTGTTGTAGTCTGCAAATGCTTTTTCAAGGCGTTGTGCGGTTTCTTTGCTGAAGTATTCAGTGAAGAATTTTTTCCAGTCCTGTTCTGTGCTTAATTCAAGACCGTCTTGTCTTGATATGAATTTGATGTGGAAACTATAAGCGCCTGCTGCTTTTTGTGTGAACATTCCTGGTTTGAGGTCTTCGTATAAGTCCTCTAAAAGTGTTTCTGCGTAACTTTTGTTTTTGTTTCGTGTCAGGAATTCTTTTGCTATCGCTTTCTTCTCTTCAGGTGTTGTCTGTTCTGAAAGCAGTTTTCTGAATCTTGACCTTGGTATAAACAATTCATCTTTGCAGTCAGGGCTTAAGTAGTGGTCTATTTCTTTTAGTTTGCGGTTTGTGTCCTCAACATATTCTTCTGCCCCTTCCTTGTCATTATCGATGGTTTCTTTTATTGCCTTATCAATAGGCAGTACTTCAGGCCATATTTTCTTTGCTTTGTAAACTGCGCTTTCTATGAACAACGGCGCGCTTATAAGTGAGTTTTCCTCTGCAATATCCTTTTTGATGGTTCTTGATATGGCGGTTTTTGCTTTGTAAGTGTCTATCGCAGGAGGTATGAATTTGTATGCGCAGTAGCTTAGGGCTGCAAGCAGTGATGCTGCTATAACGCTCATATTTCTTCGTTTTTTCCAGATTCTTTTGTTTGCAGCTTTGTTAAACAGGAATGCCTGTTCGTTTTGTGCTTCATCTGAGAGTTCTTCGTTTGCTCTTACAGCTCCTACCATCAGGTCTGGGTGTACGCTTTTTTCAT
>JAPLZR010000145.1 GCA_026394935.1 Candidatus Woesearchaeota archaeon | reverse complement strand
ATTATAGATAATATTCCCAATACAATAACTCAAATATTAAAAGAAGAAGGAATACCAAAAGATAAGATTGAAGTTCTAATCAATGAATTGTCTTTTATTAAAACAGATCAAGACTTAAATAATACTCTTATTTTAAAAGAGATTTTAGAAGAATTGGATAAAAATGTCATTCCATTATTCGCTAAAGAAACAAATTATGACATTCTAGGAAAGTTCTATGAAGAATTTTTAAGATATGCAGGAATAACTAATGTAAAAAATGGAATTATTCTAACTCCGAGTCACATAACTAAATTGTTTACTGAGTTAGTAGAGATAAAGAATAATGATGTGATTTTTGATATGTGCTGTGGAACGGGAGCATTTTTAATATCTGCCATGAATAAAATAGTTTCAGAGATTAATGGATCAAATATAAGAAATAAGGCTGAACTGATTAAAAAAATAAAACAAAATCAACTAGTAGGGTTTGAAAAGAGTTCCACTATGTACGCTCTTTCGATTTCAAATATGTTATTTAGAGGTGACGGAAAATCAAGAATATATAATGTAGATTCTTTTTCGGATGAAGCAAAAAGTGTTTTAAATAATTTAAAAAAAGAAGGCGTTATACCCACCATAGGATTCATCAATCCTCCCTATGGGGGACAAGATAATAAGGATAAGCCCACTAAAAAAGAAATTCAATTTCTAGAAACTATAACCAAACGCATCAATACACACAGCAATAGCTGTTTTTGAGACAAACAAACCTCATAACAATAAAAAAGTCATATTTTATGACTTGAAAGAAGATGGGTTCATTTTATCAAAAAATAGGGGAAGAACAGATGCGTTAAATAAATGGAGTGACATAAAGAAAAAGTTACTTGATGAATTAAGTGACCCAAATGAATATGAAGACGAGTTACATTTATTAACAACCACAATTACTGAAAAAGATGAATGGATAATTCAAGCCCACAGTAAAGCAGATTATTCTAATTTAACTGTTGAAAGCTTTATTAAAAGCATAAAAGCGTATGTTATATTTTTAACTAAATCGAAATTAGGATTATTAAGTAAAGAAATAGATGAATTAACACTTCTGGAAATTTTAAATGAAAACAATATATCGGCTCAAAGCATACATTTCGACAAATCCATCAAGATAATAAAATCTGAGAAAGTAGATACAACTAACTGGAAAGAATTTACAATGATGGATTTATTCAAAAAAAATATGAAAAGAGGTATGCGTTTAATAGAAATAGATAGAATAATGGGGGATTGCAATTACTATTCTGCTTCAGCTAAAGATAACGGTTTAACGGATATGATAGCAAATCCGTTATTTACGGAGAAAGATTGTTTAATCTATTCAACTTTCGGCGACTGTTTTTATGTTGAAGGCGAGTTTACTGCTAGTGATGAAATAACAATATTAAAACACGAAAAAATGAATAAATTCAGTGGACTTTTTTTAGCGACAGTTCTTAAAGAGAACAAGTACAAATATGGTTTTGGTCGAAAGGCATTTTTAAATAAATTGGTTAAAGATACTATTAAACTCCCGGTAGATAAAGAGCAAAATCCCAATTGGCAATATATGGAGGATTATATAAAATCTTTACCATATAGCCAGAATCTGGACAATTGACTTTTCGGGCACACCCGTCTAATAAAAAAATTTCATAAGATAATTACCAAGTTGATTGCAGAAAAAGACTAAATGTACGATTGTACAACGAAAGGGATATAAACCACCACACCTACCTACATACAAAGTAGGCAAGTAATGAAAACTTCTCCGAGTTCCCACACGAAGTAGCTTTCATGTTCGCACATCTGGGAAGATGTGTTATTGTGATGGTGTTATAACTGTGAGTGATTCTTTCATTCGGCTGATGAATTCTGGATTGTCTTTTAAAACGGTCAAGTGACCATTCGCAACGAGTATAACTCGGTCTCCTGCTTTCAAGTCATTTTGCTTTAGCCATTCTGGCGGTATTGTTACAACTATAGAACCGCCATTGGCGACAAGAGTTCTATGTGCCACAAAAGGAAGTTCATTTGGATTTTCTGTTTTTTGTTCCATATTGATATAGTATGACAAAGTAAGACTATATAAAACTATGCCATACTCATATTCTTGAGTATATACGATTTGTTTCTCCTTATATTTTCAGAACTCGTATCCTGTTGTGACCGCCAATTCTGTGAAAAAGTGAAGTTTTTTAAATAAATCCTAGTCCTATTCCGCTATGCCTATCAAAAAGCACGATTTTGTGGAATTGGAGTATACCGGTCGTTTGAAGGAAGGCAGTGTGGTATTTGATACTACTGATGAAAAGACTGCGAAGGATGCCCGGATTTTTTCTGAAAAGTCTCAGTATTGTCCGATTGTCATCTGCATCGGCGAGCATATGATTTTGAGGGCTATTGATGAGTTTTTGGAAGGAAAAGAGCCTGGCAAATACACGCTTGAACTGCCTGCTGAGAAAGCTTTTGGCAGAAAGTCTGCTGAGCTTGTAAAGATGATTCCAGAAAGCAAGTTTGCTGAGCAGGGTATCAGGCCTGTTCCTGGTTTGCGTTTGAACATTGACAATTATGTGGGAATTGTTAAGACCGTGAGCGGTGGAAGGACTGTTGTTGATTTTAATCATCCTCTTTCAGGCAGGGATGTTGTTTATGAGCTGAAAATCAGCAGGCTTGTTGATGACAAAAAGGTTCAGGTCGAGTCTTTGCTGAGGGGTTTGCTTGGCGTTCAGGCTCCTGTTGTTGTTCAGGAGAAAAAGGTCGTTATTTCTTTCCCTGCTAAACTGCCCGAAAAGTTGGGTGCAGAGTTGGCAAAAAAGATTTCTGAGCTTACGGGTTTGGAAGTCTCATTTGAAGTCAAGAAAGAGGAAAAGTAGAAAATATATTCTGTTCTGACGTAATGCTTATATAGTAATTCATTCTCTAAAAATTCATTGACAAAGGGGGACAAATGGATTTCATAAAAACGCAGCAAAATTCTAATGACCCGAAGCTTGTGCAGAGGCCTTCAAATGCCAATCCTTTGGATACTGAACTGCAGGAGCTTCTTTCTAAACAGCACGCCAGCATTAAGGTTATTGGTTGTGGCGGTGCAGGCAATAATACGATTAACAGGATTACAGAAGTTGGCGTTCATGGTGCTGAGACTATTGCGGTTAATACTGATGCTCAGGACTTGCTGTACACTACTGCTGACAAGAAGATTTTGATTGGCAGGGAAGTTACAAAAGGTTTGGGTGCTGGTTCTGATCCGAGAGTTGGTGAAGAGGCGGCAAGGGAGAGCGAGCACGATCTCAAGAATGCAATGCAGGGTGCTGATATGGTTTTTGTTACGTGCGGTCTTGGTGGCGGCACTGGTACTGGTTCTGCTCCTGTTGTTGCTGATACTGCCAAGAAGATGGGCGCTTTGACTGTTGCTATTGTGACTATGCCTTTTACCATGGAGGGAAATCGTCGTTATGAGAATGCTGTTGTTGGTCTTGAGAAGCTTCAGCAGTTTGTTGATACTTTGATTGTGATTCCTAATGATAAGCTTCTTGAGCTTGCTCCTGATCTTCCTTTGCATACTGCTTTCAAGGTTGCTGACGAGATTTTGACTAATGCTGTTAAGGGTATTGCTGAATTGGTTACAAAAGCAGGTCTTGTTAATTTGGATTTTGCTGACATCAGGGCAGTGATGTCTAATGGCGGTGTTGCTTTGATTGGTGTTGGCGAGAGTGATTCTGAGAATCGTGCTGTTGAGGCTGTTGAGAAAGCTATCAATAATCCTTTGTTGGATGTTGACATTACTGGGGCTACCGGCGCTTTGATTAACGTTGCTGGCAGCAAGGATTTGACTTTGAATGAGGCAAGGCGTGTTGTTGAGACTGTGAGCGAGCGTCTTGCAGAGGATGCAAAAATTATTTGGGGTGCTCAGATTTACGAGGACCTTGGTCCTGTGCTCAGGGTTATGTTGATTGTGACTGGTGTTAAGTCTCCTCAAATTTTCGGTAAGACCAAGAAATTGTCAGAAGCTACAAGAGCGGAGATGCAGTCTGAGTTGGGCATTGAGTTCGTGGACTGATTTCTAAGAAAGCTTAATAAACCACATATTGAAAATCATCTTTATGGACGAGCAAAAGCCTGATGAGGAATTGCAGGAAGAGATTGAGGAGATAGAGCAGACTGATGAACAGCCTGCTGAAGTTCCTGAACAACCTGTAGAAACGCCTGAAGAAGTGGAAATTTCTTCCCCTGCCGAACAACCTTGGGTTCCTCCTGAAAAAGTTAAAGTGGAGCCTATTGAGGAAGTTGTTGAAGATGCTCCTGCGGAATTGCCTCCTAAACTTGTCGAACAGCCTAAGCATATTGGTGCTCCTGTGCCTGGCAAGATTGAGCGTTTGAAAGCGTTTATTATGGAGTGCAGGCGTGTTTTGCGTGTTACCAAGAAGCCTGACAAGCAGGAATTCTACACTATTGTCAAGATTTCTGCCATTGGAATAGCGATTATCGGCTTTATCGGCTTCCTTGTGCATTTTGCGAAAGAGCTTCTGTTCTAGACCTGAGTTTGCGACATTGTGAGTGCGAGAGAAGAGTCTTAAACATCCTTGACGAGTCAAGGATTTATAAGATCGCTTCTCGAGTCACGAACAAGAAGCAATTTTGATCAAACTTTTTTGAAAAGTTTGTTGGCTTCCTTGTGCATTTTGCGAAAGAGCTTCTGTTCTAGACCTGAGTTGCGCGACATAGTTGAGGTGAGAGAAGAGTCTTACACCTGTTTGCGATAGCAAACAGCGAATGGAATGCTTCTCGAACCGAGACTAGGAGCGCTTTGATCAAACCACGTCGAACGAAGTTCGACGGGGCCCAGACA